>JBQGCR010000599.1:0-8263 GCA_052038585.1 Kineosporiaceae bacterium | reverse complement strand
GGCGCGCCGTCGGCGTCGACGGAGACGCCGACGAGGCGGCCCGGCAGCGTGCGCTCGAGCCCGGCGCGGACGCTCATGTAGCCGGCGTGCGGGCCGCCGTAGCCGAGCGGGACCCCGAAGCGCTGGGACGACCCGACGACGACGTCGGCGCCCCACTCGCCCGGCGGCGTGAGCAGCGTCAGCGCGAGCAGGTCGGCGGCGACGGTGACGAGCGCCCCGGCGGCGTGCGCGGCGGCGGTGAGCGGCCCGAGGTCGCGGACGGCGCCGTCCGTGCCGGGGTACTGCAGGACGACGCCGAAGGCGGTCCGCCCGCCGAGGACCGCGGCGAGCCCGTCCTCGTCGGTGACCGCCGACAGGTCGGCGACGACGACGTCGATGCCGAGCGGCTCGGCGCGGGTCCCGATGACCGCCCGGGTCTGCGGCAGGACGTCGGCGTCGACGAGCAGGACCGCGTCGTCGGCGGCCTTGCGGGCGGTGCGACGCATGAGGGTCATGGCCTCGGCCGCGGCGGTCGCCTCGTCGAGCAGCGACGCCCCGGCCGTCGGCAGCCCGGTGAGGTCGGCGACGACGGTCTGGAAGTTGAGCAGCGCCTCGAGCCGGCCCTGGCTGATCTCGGGCTGGTACGGGGTGTACGCCGTGTACCAGGCGGGGTTCTCCAGGACGTTGCGCAGGACGACGCCGGGGGTGTGGGTGCCGGAGTAGCCGAGGCCGATCATCGGCACGGCGACGGTGTTGCGGGCGGCGAGCGCCCGCAGCTCCGCGAGGGTCTCGGCCTCGCCGAGCGCCTCGGGCAGGGCGAGCAGGCCCTCGCTGCGGATGACGGCGGGGGTCACCGCCTCGAGGAGCGCGTCGAGGGTCGGCGCGCCGACGGTGCGCAGCATGTGGGTCACGGCGTCCGGGGACGGGCCGACGTGCCGGTCGGCGAAGTCACGGGCCGCGAAGGCGGACGGCACGTGGGGGTCCTGGAGCGTGGTCGGCTCGATCGTCGAGGTCATCTGCGGAGGCTCCGGCGCGTCGAAGGCGGCGGCAGCGCGGGCGCGCTGCCTCGGGCCTCCCCGACTGTCGGGCGGCGTCGCCCTCCAGAGCTGCCTCGCCCGTGCGGTCCTGGCGCCTGAGAGGTTCCGGGGAGTGTTGCCCCTTCGGCGCCCCCTGGGTGCGGGGGGCTCTCCCGCGCGGGGTTGTCGGCCCGCCCATCGTAGCCGCACCGGGCCGTCACCGGTCGTTGGTAGGTTCTCGACCGTGCTCGTGGTCAGTGTGTGCAGCCTCAAGGGCGGCGTGGGCAAGACGTCGGTGACGCTCGGGCTGGCCTCGGCCGCCCTGGCCCGCGGCGTGCCCACCCTCGTCGTCGACCTCGACCCGCAGGGCGACGCGACGACGGGCCTGGACGTAAGGGCGCACCGGGACGCCGACGTCTCCGACGTCCTCGGCTCCCCCAAGCGCCGCACGATCGAGTCGGCGATCGCCCCGAGCGGCTGGGCGCAGGACACCCCGGGGCTGCTCGACGTCGTCCTCGGCTCGGCCGACGCGCAGAACCACGACGGTCCGCGCGTCGCCGAGCGGACGCTGCACCGGCTCCAGGTCGGCCTGTCCAAGCTCGAGGGCTACCAGCTCGTGCTCGTCGACTGCCCGCCCTCGCTCGGCGCGCTCACCCGGACCGGCCTCGTCGCGAGCCACCGGGCGCTCGTCGTCACCGAGCCGGCCCTGTTCTCGGTCACGGCGGCGGACCGGGCGCTGCGGGCCGTCGACGACGTCCGGCAGAACCTGGCCCCGCAGCTGCAGCCCCTCGGCGTCGTCGTCAACCGCTACCGCGAGCGCTCCCCCGAGCACCGCTTCCGGCTCGCCGAGCTCCAGGACATGTTCGGCCCGCTCGTGCTCACGCCGTCCCTGCCGGAGCGCAGCGCGCTGCAGCAGGCGCAGGGGGCGAGCCGTCCGGTGCACGGCTGGCCGGGGCCCGCGGCGGACGAGCTCGCGGCGGCGTTCGACGCGCACCTGGCCCGCGTCCTGCGGGCGACGACCCGCGGCCGGCGGCGCGCCGACCGGTAGCGCCCAGACCGTTGGCGCTCCGGGCGGGTCAGCCCGCGCTGCGGGCGCGGCGCCGGCGGGACAGCTCGTCGTCGCTGTCGGCGGCGCCGTCCTCGTCCTCCGGGCGCTCGCTCGGCAGGGCTGCGAGGCTGCCCTCGACCTCCCGCCAGACACGTCCGACCGCGATGCCGAACACGCCCTGCCCGCCCTGCACGAGGTCGATGACCTCGTCGGCGGACGTGCACTCGTAGACGCTCGCGCCGTCGCTCATGAGGGTGATCTCGGCGAGGTCCTCGACGCCGCGCTCGCGCAGGTGGGTCACGGCGACGCGGATCTGCTGGAGCGAGACGCCGGTGTCGAGCAGCCGCTTGACGACCTTGAGCACGAGGATGTCGCGGAAGCCGTAGAGCCGCTGGGTGCCCGAGCCGGTGGCGGGGCGCACGCTCGGCTCGACGAGCCCGGTGCGGGCCCAGTAGTCGAGCTGGCGGTAGGTGATGCCGGCCGCCTTGCAGGCGATGGGGCCGCGGTAGCCGATCTCCTCGTCGAGGTCGGGCAGGTCCTCGGTGAACAGCAGGCCCTGGGCCCTCGCGGGGATCCGTCGTGAACGATCCGTGGCGTCACCGGTGCCGCTCACGCCGACCTCCAAGTCCGACGCCCTCCCGGGGAAGACCGGTGGGGCTGCCGGGCTTGGCCGGCACACCGGTGGAACTACATGGAGGGCTTTCCGTTCGTCACGGTAGGCCCGCCGCCGGGGGGCGTCAACGAAGCGCGAGCCCCCGGTGACGGCGTGTCGCTCACATCCGCGCCCGCGCCGGGGCCCGGCGTGCTCAGCTCTCGTCGGACGGCTGCTCGAAGTCCTCCGCCGAGACCGAGTCGAGGAACTCGCGGAACCGCTCGACCTCGTCCTCGTCCTCGTCCGGGACGGCGACGCCGCCGGCCTCGAGGACGGCGTCCGCGCCGACGATCCGGCAGCCGACCCGCAGGGCGAGGGCGATCGCGTCGCTCGAGCGCGAGCCGACGACGAGACCGCCGTCGAAGGCGAGCTCGGCGTGGAAGACGCTGTCGCGCAGCTCGGTGATCCGCACCTCCTGCAGGGTGCGGCCGAACGCCTCGATGAGGTCGCGCAGGAGGTCGTGCGTCAGCGGCCGGGGCGGGACGACGCCCTGCTGGGCGAAGGCGATGGCGCTCGCCTCCGCGGCCCCGACCCAGATGGGCAGGTAGCGGTCCCCGCCGCGCTCCCGCAGGAGCACGATCGGGTTGTTCGAGGGCATCTCGACCCGGACACCGATGACGTCGAGCTCGCGCACCTCGTCACCGTACCCCCGCGTCCTGCCGCCCGCGACGCCCGGGCCGGACCGGCTCCGGACCCGGCTCCGGACCCGCTCCCGGGACCGGCGCGCGGACGGCGGCCCGGTCAGGACGTCCCGCGGTCCAGCGCCTGCTTGACCAGGGCCGCGTGCAGCCGGACGCAGGCGGCCGCGACCTCCCCGGCCGTGTCCTCGGCCCTGGCCGCCGCCTCGGTGTCGCGCTGGCGGCGCAACGGCATGACGACCTGCTCGACGAGCCCGGCCTCCCGGTCGGCCGCGGTGCGGAACGGGCGCAGGTGCCGCGGCTCGATGCCGTACGCGGCGAGCTCGCGGGCGGTGCGGACGATGACGACGGCCTCGCCGTCGTAGTGGCCGCCGGTGCGCGCGGCGACGAGCCCGTGGGACTCCAGCGCGGCGAGGAGCTCCTCCTCGGCGCCGGACGCCTCGAGCAGCTCCGCGCGTGACAGCCGCAGCTCGCGGCCGCGGCGGGCGAAGCGGTCCGCCCCGGGCAGCCCGGGCTCCTCGACGAGGCGGGGCACGCGCGGGGGCCCGCCGGGCAGCGGCTCGGGCTCGAGGCCTCGGTCGAGCGCGTCGAGGTGCTCGCGGATGACCCGCAGCGGCAGGTAGTGGTCGCGCTGGGGGGACAGGACGTAGCGCAGCCGCTCGACGTCCTCGTGGGTGAACTTGCGGTACCCCGACGCCGTCCGCTCCGGCTCGACGAGCCCCTGCTCCTCGAGGAAGCGGATCTTGGAGATCGTGACGTCCGGGAAGTCCGGGCGCAGCAGCCCGAGCACCTCGCCGATGCTCATGCTCGGCCGAGGTGCGCCCCGGCGGCTCGCCGCCGCGCCAGACACCGCCATGACGGGCCTCAGCGACCCGCGTCCTGCGGGCTGGGCTGGAACACCATGCGGTACTTGCCGATCTGCACCTCGTCGCCGGCGCGCAGGACGGCCTCGTCGATCCGGTCGCGCTGGACGTAGGTGCCGTTGAGGCTGCCGATGTCCCGGACGACGAACCCGCCGTGGCGCCCGCCGAACACGGCGTGCCCGCGCGCGACGGTGACGTCGTCGAGGAAGATGTCGCTGTCGGGGCGCCGGCCGGCCGTCGTCCGCTCGCGGTCGAGCAGGAAGCGGGCGCCGGCGTTCGGGCCGCGGCGCACGACGAGCAGCGCGCTGCCCGACGGCAGGGCCGCGACGGCCGCCTCGTCGGCGGCGCTGAGGCCGCTCTCGGTGGCCTCGGGCGACTCGACCGGCGTCACCGCCCCGAGCGAGATCGTCGTGTCCGCCGCCAGGGGTGAGGCGCCGCCGGCCGCAGCCGACGTCGGGCCCGCGGTCGGGTTCTCACCCGGGGGCGTAGACATGCGGTCCTCCTTGTCGGGTGCCGTCGGTCGGACGGCACCGGTCCTCGCGGCGGTGCCGACGCCCCGCCGCCGCCAAACCTAACCCTCGACGCCAGGCTGAGACATACCCCCGGCGCGTCGGCGGACGACGCGCCGCGGGGCCGCCTGGCGGCGTGCCGGTCAGCCGAGCTGCCCGGTGTAGCCCTGCGCGTCGAGCAGGCCGTCGACCTGTGCGGCGTCGTCGAGCTCAACGCTGAACATCCAGCCCTCGCCGTAGGGGTCGCTGTTGACGAGCTCGGGGGCGCCGTCGAGCGCCTCGTTGCGGGCCGTCACGGTGCCGGTGACCGGGGCGTAGACGTCGCTGACGCTCTTGGTCGACTCGACCTCGCCGCACGTGCTGCCCGCCTCGACGCGGGTGCCCGGCTCGGGCAGCGTCACGAAGACGATGTCGCCGAGCGCGTCCTGCGCGTACGCGGTGATCCCGATGGTCGCGACGGCGCCGTCGAGGCGGACCCACTCGTGCTCGGCGGTGTAGCGCAGGTCGGCGGGGTAGTCGAAGTCGGCCATCGGCCCTCCATCGGTCGATCGGTGCGTGGTGCAGGACATCCTGCCGACCGCCCCGCGGGGACGTCACGGCGGCCCCCGGGCGGGCCG
This sequence comes from Kineosporiaceae bacterium, assembly GCA_052038585.1. Taxonomy (GTDB): domain Bacteria; phylum Actinomycetota; class Actinomycetes; order Actinomycetales; family Kineosporiaceae; genus JBQGCR01. The sequence continues at coordinate 2,941 of JBQGCR010000599.1, read as the reverse complement.
GGGTCAGGGCGTGGAGGCCGGTGCCGGGCGAGCGTACTGAGTGTCCGGAAGGGGTCGCAACGCCTCGATCGTCACGGTCCCGGGGCGGGTCACCGTGCCCCGGGCGCCCTGCTGCGCCGAGATCACCTCGAGCACGCCGCCGGGGATGTCGAGGGCCGCCGACAGGGTCTGCGGGTCGCCGATGACCTTCCACAGGTAGGGCGGCCGGACGACGGTGCCGCCGACGAGGACGCCGTCGACGCCGTCGACGATCGCCGTCTGCGCGACGACGCGGACGCCGCCGAGCTGCACGGCCTCAGCCCCGGCGTCACGCAGCTCCTGGAGCGTGTCGAGCAGCACGGGCGCGGTGACGGCGCCGTCCGGGTCGTCGATCCGCAGCTCGATCCCCGGCCCGGTCGCCGGCGAGGTCCCGGTGAGCACCCCGAGCACCTCGAGGCGCTCGCGGGCCGCCTGCTCGGCGGCCGCCGACGTCCCGGAGCCGGTCGTGAGCTCCTCGCGCGTCGTCTCCAGGCTGCGCGCCTCGGCCTCGAGCCGCTGCGACTGGTCGGTCAGGCCGGTGAGGATCCGCACGAGGTCGCTCGAGCGCAGCGAGGCGATCCCCTCCTCCTGCGTCTGCCGGACCTGGGTCACGAGGGCGAACCCGAGGACGGCGCAGAGCAGCCCGGCGAGCAGCTGGCCGCGGGAGGCCCGCGGGCGCATGGCCCGGCGCAGGCGGCGGCGCGCCCGGGCCGGCTCGGGCGGGCCCGGGGCGGGCGGGACGGGCAGGTCGCGGGTCACTCAGGCCCCCAGCACGTGGCGCCGGATCGCCGCCGCGTTCGAGAAGATCCGGATGCCGAGGACGACGACGACGCCGGTCGACAGCTGCGACCCGACGCCGAGCTGGTCGCCGAGGTAGACGACGAGGGCGGCGACCACGACGTTCGACAGGAACGACACGGTGAAGACCCGGTCGTCGAAGATCCCGTCGAGGACGGCCCTCAGGCCGCCGAAGAGCGCGTCGAGCGCCGCGACGACGGCGATCGGCAGGTACGGCTGCATCCACAGCGGGACGGTCGGCTCGAGGACGAGACCGGCGACGACGCCGGCGAGGAGCCCGAGGAGGGCGATCACGGTGCAGCCTCCAGGCCGGCGGTCCCGCCGGCGGACGGGGACGGGGACGAGGGTGGGGACGACGTCGTCGTCGCGGTCGCGCTCGCGTAGCGCAGGGAGACCTGGCCGGCACCCGGCAGCTCGAGGCGGTCCTCCGCCCCGATCGACGTCCGGATGTCGTAGTTGTCGCGCAGCGACTGGACGTAGGGCCCGGCCGCGTCCGCCGCGAAGCCCGCCTGCAGCCCGGCCGGGTCGCCGACGGCCTGGACGACGTAGGGCGGCACGAGCGGCCGGAAGTCGACGAGGATGGCCTGCCCGGCCGAGCGGATCGCCGACAGCGACGTCAGCCGCTGCCCGTTGACGCTCACGGCCTCGGCACCCGCGGCCCACAGGCCGTTGACGACGATCTGCAGGTCCCTGTCGAGCACCCGGCCCTGCTCGGTGTCGGCGTCCTCGCGCGGGTCGACGCCGACGGCCGTGTCGCCGGTGCCGGGCGCGTCGTCGATCGTCAGCTCGACACCGCTGCCCCGCACCGGCAGCTCGCCGGACACGACGCCGAGCCGCTCGGCCCGGTCGACGAGTGGCCGGCCGCCCTGGCGCTGGAGCTGGGCGGCCTGGGCCTGGGCGATCTGCTGGCGGGTCGCGGCGTTCGACGCCTGGAGCCGCTCCACCGCGGCGCTGCGCTGGTCGATCTCGCGCTCGAGCCCCTCCCGGGCGGTCACGGCGTCCGGGGACGGCGTGCGCAGCGTGACGACGGCGACGACGGTCAGCGCGGCGAGCGCCGCGGCGAGCAGGAACGTGGGCACCGGGGACGGCCGGGCGCCGCCGGTCCGGCGGCGCTGGGCGGCGATCGCGTAGCCGGGGTCGAGCGGACGCTCCATGACCTCGCGGAGCAGGCCCATCGACGCGTCGAGGGGCCGGCGGGCGTCCTGACCGGTGTTCACCATCGGTCGCCATGCTCGCACGTCAGCCGGTGGCCGCCGCACGCTCCTCGCGACGCGCCGCGCCGACGACGTCGACGACCTGGCGCAGGTAGAGCACCCCCGCCCAGACGTACAGGGCCGTGCCCCACCACGCGAAGGCCCAGCCGACCGGACGGGCGACGTCGCCGAGCACGCCGTCCCACGTCCCGAGCAGGAGCAGCGGGAAGGCGTAGAGGAGGTTGAACGTCGCGGCCTTGCCGAGGAAGTGGACCGGCAGCGGGCGGTACCGGTGCCGGGCGAGCACCGGGATGGCGAGGGCCAGGACCGCGTCGCGCCCGACGAGGACCGCGACGAGCCACCACGGGATGACGTCGCGCCACGCGAGCCCGAGCAGGGTGGAGAGGATGTAGAGGCGGTCCGCGAGCGGGTCGAGGAGCTGGCCGAGCCGGGTCACCTGGCCCCAGCGGCGGGCGAGGGTGCCGTCGAGGTAGTCGGTGACGCCGCTGACCATGAGCACCGCGATCGCCGCGCCGTCGTGGCCGCGGACGAGGAGCACGGCGAACAGCGGGACGAGCAGCAGCCGCAGAGCGCTCAGCGCGTTGGGGAGGGTCCAGACCAGGTCGCTGACCGCCTCCCGCGGCCCCGGCTCCTCGGACACGACGTCAATCTACGCACTCATCGCCGCGTGATCATGCACGCCCCGCCGCCGATCATGCACACGCCCTGCATGATCGGGGACGCCGCGTGCATGATCACGCGCGAGGGAGGCGGGAAAGCCTCCGTCTTGGGGGGCGGGGTCTGGTTGGATGCGGCCGTGGCGGGTGGGGGTGGGGGCGGGACGGGGCTCGCGGTGCGGGTGCTCGGACCGGTCGAGGCTGACGTCGACGGCCGGCCGGTCGAGCTCGGCGGGCCGGCGCAGCGGGCGGTCC
>JBQGCR010000598.1:0-1735 GCA_052038585.1 Kineosporiaceae bacterium | reverse complement strand
CGACGCCCGGGGCGCCGACGTCGACGGCGTCCGGGTGCACGCGGTCCGGCTGCGCGGGCTCGTCGCGCACGAGGAGGTCCTCCTCGGCGGGCCGGGGGAGCAGCTGACGATCCGGCACGACTCCTTCGACCGGGTGTCCTTCATGCCCGGCGTGATCCTCGGCGTGCGGACCGTCGTCGACCGGCCGGGCCTGACCGTCGGCCTCGAGCACTTCCTCGACGTCTGACGTGCGCGCCCGCACGACCGCCCTCCTGCTCACCGGGGTCCTCGCCTTCTACCTCGTGACGCTCGGCTGGCGCGGCCTGCTCCTCGTCGCCGAGGGCGGCGCGCTGCGGGTGACCCTCGGGCTCGCCCTCCTCGTCCTGCCGGCGGTCGCCGCGTGGGCCGTGTGGCGTGAGCTGCGCTTCGGGCGTGCGACGCAGGCCCTCGCCGCCGAGCTCGAGGCCGCGGGCCGGCTGCCGGAGGACACCCTCCCGCGGCGTCCCTCCGGTCGCGTCGACCGGGCGGCGGCGGACGCGTGGTTCGAGCAGTTCCGCGCCGAGGTGGACGCGGCCCCGGACGACGCCGGCGCGTGGTTCCGCCTCGCGTGCGCCTACGACGCCGCCGGGGACCGCCGCCGGGGCCGGGAGGCGATGCGGCACGCCGTCGCCCTCCACCGCCCCGGACCAAGATCTTCACGCTGAGTGCTGGACAACCCACTCCACGTGAGTACCCTCCGGGGCATGGCCGAGACCGCCGCCCCCACCCCCGCCTCCTCGTCCACGAGCGCCCCGACCGTCCCCGGGCCGCGCACGCCCACCGACCCGCTGCAGGCCGCCGTCACCCGGGTCGGCCGGCACTGGGGCCTGCTGCTCGCGTACGCCGCGACGACGCTCGTCCTCGGCATCATGGTGCTCGCGTGGCCCGGTGCGACCCTCGTCGTCGCCGCCGTGCTCTTCGCCGTCCAGCTCCTCGCCGGCGGCGTCGTCAACATCGTCCAGGCGATCGCGACCGACGAGGCGTCCGGCGGGCAGCGGGCGCTGCTCGCCGTCCTCGGCGCGTTCGCGGTGCTCGTCGGGCTCCTCGCGCTCCGCTCGCCGCTGCAGACCCTCGCGGCGATGGCGCTCATCATCGGCGCCTGGTGGCTCGCGAGCGGGCTCGTCGAGGTGGTCGCCGCGTTCGGCCGCGACGTGCCGCACCGGGTCTGGAAGGCCCTCGGCGGCCTCGTGAGCGTCGTCGCGGGGATCGTCGTCCTCACCCAGCCGGCGATGTCCCTCGCCACGCTCGTCCTCGTGCTCGGGATCTGGCTCGTCGTCGAGGGGCTCGTCCTCGCGGTCGCCGCCCTCACGCTGCGCCGGGCCGCCTCCCGGACGATCACCGTCCCCTGACGGCCGCCGGGTCAGCCCAGCGCGCGCAGCAGCGCCGCGGTCGCCCCGGCGAGCACGACGACGACGAGGAACGGCGCGCGCAGCCACAGCGCGACCGCCGCGACGCCGAGCGCGGCGACGCGGGCGTCGAGCAGGAGGCGCGGGCCGTCGGCGACCGTCTGGACCGCGAGGAGCGCCGCGAGCAGCGCGACCGTGAGCAGGCCGGAGACCCGCACGACGCGGGGACGCTCCAGCCAGTGGGCCGGCGCGGACCAGCCGGCCGCCTTCGCCGCGGCGCACAGGGCGCAGCCGAGCAGCACGGCCGCCCAGCCGGTCCCGCTCACGCGCGCCACCCCGCGGCGACGGCGACGGCGGCCGCGGCGAGCACC
>JBQGCR010000597.1:0-2021 GCA_052038585.1 Kineosporiaceae bacterium | reverse complement strand
CGGCGTCACCGCGCCCGGCGGCCCGCACCGCCTCCACCGGTGCGACGCGCACGGAGCCCCGTCCCGCCGTGCCCCGGCCGACCGCGCGCCGCACGACGCCGCCGGGCCCGCCCCGGCCCCCGCGCCCGCGCCGCCGACCCGGGCACAGAGACCGGGGGCTGCGCGCGGCGCTCGTGCGGCTCCTGTTCGTCCTCAGCCTCTTCGCCGGCCGGCTCTTCCAGCTCCAGGGCCTCGACGCCTCGGCGCTCGCCGCCGACGCCCTCGCCGAGCGGTCCGTGACCCGCACGCTGCCGGCCCACCGCGGGGACATCGTCGACGCGGACGGCCAGGTGCTCGCGACGACGGTCGAGCGCAAGAACGTCACGGTCGACCAGACGATCTTCGGCGACTGGGCAACGGTCGACGGCGTGCGGACCCGGGTCGGGACCGACGACGCCGTCCGGCGGCTCGCCGCGGTCCTCGGCATGTCGCAGGAGCAGGTGCGCGCCGCCGTGACCGGGGACAAGAAGTTCGCCTACGTCGTCAAGGACGTCTCCCCGGAGATGTGGCGCGAGGTCGCCGACCTGCGGATCCCCGGCGTCTTCGCCGAGGCCGCCCCCCGGCGCACGTACCCCAACGGCTCGGTCGGGGCGTCGTACGTCGGCTACCTCGGCGCGGGCGGCGCCCCGCTGTCCGGGCTCGAGCTCGCCCGCGACGACGTGCTCGCCGGCACCCCCGGCACGGTCGCCTACGAGCGCAGCCTCGACGGCCGCCAGATCCCGGGCGGCGTCCAGCGCAGCGTCGACCCTGTCGCCGGGTCCTCCCTGCGGCTCACGGTCGACCGCGACATCCAGTGGAAGGCGCAGACCCTGCTCGCCGAGCAGGTGGCCAAGAGCAAGGCCGAGGCCGGCTACGTCGTCGTCCAGGACGTGCGCACGGGGAACATCCTGGCGATGGCGAGCACCCCGACGTTCGACCCGAACGAGCCGGAGACGGTGGACGAGAACACGATCGGCAACCGCGCGCTGCTCGACATCTTCGAGCCCGGCTCGACGAGCAAGCTCATGACGGCGGCCGCGGCGGTCGAGGAGGGCGTCGTCACGCCCTCGACGAAGATGGTCGTCGACGGCGAGATCCGCCGTGGCGGGCGGACGTTCCACGACTCGCACGCCCACGGCCCCGAGAACATGACCTTCGCCGGCGTCATCGCCGCGTCGAGCAACGTCGGCTCGATCATGGCGGGGGAGAAGCTCTCGCCGGAGACGATGTACGGCTACATGAAGCGGTTCGGCATCGCGACGAAGAGCGGCCTCGGGCTGCCCGAGTCGCGCGGCATCCTCGCCGACCCCCAGGACTGGAGCGCCAGCCAGCGCTACACGGTCCTGTTCGGCCAGGGCCTGTCGGTCAACGCGCTGCAGGCCACGGAGGTGTTCTCGACGATCGCCAACGGCGGGGTCCGGATGCCGCCCCGGCTCGTCGACGCGACCGTCGCCCCCGACGGCACCGAGCGCAAGGAGCCGGCGCCGCAGCCGACGCGGGTCGTCAGCCCGCAGACCGCCACCGCCGTCGGGCGGATGCTCGAGGCCGTCGTCGGGGAGGAGGGCGGCACCGGCCGCACCGCGCAGATCCCCGGTTACCGCGTCGCCGGCAAGACGGGGACGGCGCAGGCCGCCGACTCCGAGTGCGGCTGCTACCGCGGGTACACGGCGAGCTTCATCGGCTACGCCCCGGCGGACAAGCCGGCGATCACCGTGTCGGTCATCATCCAGCGCCCGCAGGGCGCGTACTACGGCAGCGTCGTGTCCGCCCCGGTGTTCAAGGAGGTCATGTCGTACGCCCTCGCGCAGCGCGGCATCCCGCCGACCGGCGCCGAGGCCGAGCCGCTGCCGCTGAGCTGGCGCTGACGCGCCGGCAGGGCCACCGCCGACGCACCTGAGGCCGACCCGTGACACCCGACCCGGTAACCTCGCCTTCCGTGCCGAACCCCGGCTGGCTGCGCCCGAAGCACGTCGCGGCGTGCCCCCTCGAGGCCGTCGCGCGGC
>JBQGCR010000596.1:0-2688 GCA_052038585.1 Kineosporiaceae bacterium | reverse complement strand
CGCCAGTGGTGGGCGCGGACCCGCGGGACGACGACGACGCCGCCGCCGACGCAGGAGGAGGCGTGTGCGCCCGCGAGGAGGTCTTGCGCCGGGTCCGGGAGGCGCTGGCCGCCGGCGCGCCGGCGGCTCCCCCGCCCGTCCCCCGGGAGTACGCGACGACCGCCGCCTCGACCGGTGAGGCCCTCCTCGACCTCGCGGTCGAGCGCATCGAGGACTACCGCGCGAGCGTGCACCGCTGCGCCGGACGTGACGTCGCGGCGACCGTGGCCCGCACGCTCGCCGGGGCGCGGCGCGTCGTCGCCCCGCACGGCCTCGACGCCGGCGTGCTCGAGGCCTTCGACGGCGAGGTGCTCGTCGACTCCCCGCACGCGCCGCTCGACGTCGCGACGCTGGACGGGGTCGACGCCGTCGTCACCGGCTGCGCCGTCGCCGTCGCGCTCACCGGCACGTTCGTCCTCGACGGCTCGCCGGCGAGCGGGCGGCGAGCGGTCACGCTCGTGCCCGACCACCACGTCGTCGTGCTCCACGCCGACCAGGTGGTCGGCACCGTGGCGCAGGCGCTGCAGCGGCTCGACCCGACCCGGCCGCTCACGTGGGTCAGCGGACCGAGCGCGACGAGCGACATCGAGCTGAGCCGGGTCGAGGGCGTCCACGGCCCGCGCCGCCTCGACGTCGTCCTCGTCACCTGACCGCCGACTCCGCAGCCAGTCGCGCCGACTCCGCAGCCAGTCCCACCGACTCCCCTGCCGCAGCCAGTCCCGTGCGCAGTCGGCGCGACCACGTGCGGAGTCGGCGGGACCACGTGCGGAGTCGGCGGAGGGTTTGGCGCGTGATCGCCGCGGGCACCTGACCAGTCGACGGCTGGCAGGTGGGACGAGGATCGCCTAACCTGTCCTCAGCGAGGGGAGTACTCCCGTCTGCGCTGTCCCGGTCAGTACGGTCCGCACCGTCGCGGACCCCGGGCGGCGGCCCCCAGGACCACGTCCTGGCGGTGGAGGAGACCTCGGCCAGTCATGCTGTGCGCCCGCTCGCGGGCGCCTACTGGACCGAGGAGCTTCTTGATGCAGGTGGAATCCATCGGGACGCCGACGCTGTGGGCCGTGACGCTCGCCGCCGTGGTCGTCCTCATCGCCGTCGACTTCGTCCTCACCCGCAAGCCGCACGAGGTGAGCATGAAGGAGGCGGCCGGCTGGTCGACCTTCTACATCGCCCTGCCCCTGGCGTTCGGCGCCTTCATCTGGGCGCAGTACGGCGGCCAGATCGGCACCGAGTACCTCACCGGTTACCTCGTCGAGAAGTCGCTCTCCGTCGACAACCTCTTCGTCTTCATGCTCCTGCTCGCGTCGTTCGCGGTGCCCAAGGAGCTCCAGCAGCGCGTCCTGCTCTTCGGCATCGTCGGGGCGCTGGTCCTGCGCGGCATCTTCATCGCCCTCGGCGCGGCCGCCCTCGAGGCCTTCTCGTTCACCTTCCTCGTCTTCGGCGCGATCCTCCTCGCCACCGGCGTCAAGGTCTTCAAGGACGCCCGGCAGGGGCACGAGGCCGACAAGGACGTCAACGAGATGGGCTCGGTGAAGCTCGTCCGGAAGATCTTCCCGGTGACGGGTGAGTACCAGGGCACGAAGATCTTCACCCGGCTCGAGGGCAAGCGCGCCCTCACCCCGCTCGGCCTCGTCATCGCCGCGGTCTTCGCCACCGACGTCGTCTTCGCGATCGACTCCGTGCCCGCCGTCTACGGCATCACCGGCGACCCGTACCTCGTCTTCGCGACGAACGCCTTCGCCCTGCTCGGCCTGCGCGCGCTGTACTTCCTCCTCGCCGGCCTGCTGTCGCGGCTGGTGCACCTCGGCTACGGCCTGGCGATCATCCTCGGCTTCATCGGCGTCAAGCTCGTCCTGCACTGGGCGCACGAGATCTGGGCGTCGGTCCCGGAGATCCCGACGCTGGCCTCCCTCGTCGTCATCCTCGCCGTCCTCGTCACCGTCACCGTCACGAGCCTGCTCGCGACGCGCGGCAAGAGCGCCGAGCACGCCGTCGAGGAGGAGGCCCCGGAGGGCCACGAGGACGCCGCCCGGCAGGTCGAGACGCCCCGCGACGCCGAGCAGCCGGCGCCCCGGGCCTGACCGCCCGGAGCGTGACGCCCGGTGCCGTGGGAGCCTGACGCCATGGCGACGACGTCCACGCACGTCAGCGAGTACCTCGACGTCCCTGCGGCGCAGGTGTACGCCTTCGTCCGGGAGCCGGCGAACCTGCCGCGCTGGGCGCTCGGCCTGACCGACAGTCCCGGCCGCGAGGTGGACGGGCGCTGGGTCGCCGAGACCGACGCCGGCCCGCTCACGGTGGACTTCGTGCCGCGCAACGGGTTCGGCGTCCTGGACCACGACGTGACGTTCGGCTCCGGGCAGACGTTCTACAACCCGATGCGGGTCACGCCGCACGGCGACGGCAGCGAGCTCGTCTTCAGCGTGCGGCGGCTGCCCGGGCAGTCCGACGAGGAGCACGCCGCAGACGTGCGCGCGGTCGCGGCGGACCTGGCCCGCGTCCGCACCCTCCTCGAGGGCTGACCGACGAACGACGGCGCCCACCCCCTGGCCGGGGTGGGCGCCGTCGTCGTCCTGGCCGTGCAGCCTGGCGGGCCGACCTACTGGGCGGCCTCTTAGGCGGCGAGGATCTCGCCGGACACGCGGCCGC
>JBQGCR010000595.1:0-3460 GCA_052038585.1 Kineosporiaceae bacterium | reverse complement strand
TTGGTCAGGCCGGTCACGGTGCACGACGTCGTCGCGGTCGTGCACGTCGCGCCGCCCGGCGAGGCCGTCGCCGTGTAGCCGGTGATCGCGCTGCCGCCGGTGCTCGCCGGGGCCGTCCACGAGACGGCGGCCGACGCGTCGGCGGGGGTGGCCGCCACCGAGGTCGGCGCACCCGGCGTGGTCACGGGCGTCACCGACGGCGACGCCGCGGACGGCACGCTCGGCCCGGCCGCGTTCGTCGACGTGACGGTGAACGTGTACGCCTGGCCGTTCGTCAGCCCGGTGACCGTGCACGTCGTGGCTCCGGTCGTCGTGCACGTCCTGCCGCCTGGGGACGACGTCACGGTGTAGCCGGTGACGGCCGCGCCGCCGTTCCACGTCGTCGGCGCGGTCCACGAGACCGTCGCCTGGGCGTTGCCCGCCGTCGCACCGACACCGGTCGGGGACCCGGCCGTGATCGTCGTCCCCCACTTGCGGGCGAGGTACTCCTCGACGTCGCGGCGCTGCGTCGCGGTCGGCACGGAGGTCAGGACGATCACCTCCTTGATCGGACCGTTCCAGTAGTACGGCAGGCCGGGGGCGCCGCCGAGCAGCGCGACGGACGTGCCCGTGCTCACGGCGCCGGTCGTCGTCCCCAGGGCGCGGCCGTTGACGGCCGTGGACGACGAGGTCGAGGTGTACCCGGAGTACGTGAGGAAGGGGGTGCCGGCGGTCGTCGTGCCGTTGTAGGAGGAGGGGCCTGCGTAGTACGTGTCCGAGACCAGGAGACCCGTCGCGTCGTAGAGGTAGTGGGCCCGCGCCTGCCCGTTGGCGGTCGTGCCCCACGAGAAGAGGTTGCTGTAGGCCAGCGTGGTGGCGGTGGCGGCGACGAAGGTCGTCGACGTGGCCGTACCGGTGGGCAGCTTGGTGGGGGTGAGCGACAGGTACTTGCTCGCGCCGTCGAAGGTCGGCACCTGCCGGCCGGTCACGGTGCTCAGCGTCGGCTGCGCCGCGGCGGTCGGCGCCTTCGCGGGGTTGGCCGTCGACGACTTGTCGTTCCAGCAGCCGACGGCGGTCGTCGCGAGCGCGCCGGTGCACGAGTTCGACGCGTAGAGCGTCGAGGCGTCGGCCCCGTCGAGCCACAGCTTGAGGCCGCTGCCGGACATGACGCCGCTCGGGTACGGGACCGCCGTCGACGTCGTCGCCGTCGAGGTCCCGACCGCGTTGGTCGCGGTGACCGACACGGCGTACGTCACGCCGTTGACGAGGCCCGAGAGTGCGCACGACGTGAGCGTCGTCGAGCACGTCCGCGTCGCCTGCGACGTGTCCGAGGTCGGCGTGAGCGTCACGGCGTACCCGGTCACCGCGGACCCGCCGTCCCAGCCCGGCGTCCACGAGACGGTGGCGGCGCCGTCAGACGGGGAGACGGTGACGGTCGGCGGGGTCGGCACGACGGCGACGGACCACTTGCGGGCCAGGTACTCCTGCACGGTCCGCCGCTCGGCGTCGGTGAGCGCGCGGTCGAAGGCGAGCACCTCCCGGAAGGTCACCTGCCCGCGGCGCCCGGCGAGGTCGAAGTCGTCCGCGCCGATGGTCAGCGTCACCGTGCCGGCCGCCCGGGTCGTCGCGCTCGGCACGACGGCCGAGCGCTGGCCGTCGACGGAGACGTCGAGCGACTGGGAGGCCGTGCCGCCGGAGATCGTGCCGTCCCAGACGTGCGCGGACGTGAGCGCGGAGACCGGGGCGAGGTAGGCGGTGTTCGCCGTCTGGTTGTTCGCGCCGGCGCTCGTGATGCCGAAGAAGTTGGCGCCGGACGCCCCGGACTGGGTGTGCAGGACGTACCCGTTCGCCCCGCGGCTGCCCACGAGCGCGCCCCAGGTGTTCCACGCGGTGGAGGGTGACGAGGCGACGGCGAACACCGTGGCGTCCGGCCCCACGCCGACGGCCGGCGCCTGGTAGTACCCGTTGCCGGAGAACGAGACCGTGCCCGCGCCGGGGGCGAAGGCGCCGGCCATCGAGCCCGTCGCCTGGACCGCGTCGTGCGCCCGACCGCTCTTGTCCTTCCAGCGGGTGAGGACGTTGCCCGCCGCCGCGCACGCGGTCGCCGCGTCGCAGCTCTCGCCCGCGCCCTCGACGACGCGGTCGCCGTCGACGTCGAGGCCGTCGAGCCACAGCTGCGCGTTCGTCGTCGTGAGCAGGGCCGGCGCCGCGACGAGCGTCACGGGCGTCGAGGCCGCCGACGCGCCCGCGGCGTTCGTCGCCGTCACCGTCACGGTGTAGACGGCCCCGTTCGTCAGCGTCGTCAGGGAGCACGCCGTCGTCGTCGCGGTGCACGTCCGCGTGGGCAGGCCGGAGCCGGTCGGCGGCGTCGCGGTGACGGTGTAGCCCGTGACCGCCGAGCCGCCGTCCCACGTCGGGGCGGTCCACGTCGCCGACGCCGACGCGTCGCCGGGGGTCACCGCGAGCCCGGTCGGCGCGACGGGGGCGACGACGCCGGACCACTTGCGCGCCAGGTACTCCTCGACCGCGCGCCGCTGCGCCGTCGTCGGCGAGGTGGAGAGCACGACGACCTCGCCGAGCGAGCCCTGCAGCCCCTGCGTCGCCGCGGACAGGCCGAGGGTGCCCGTGCGGTCGGCGGCGGCCGTCGAGACGTAGACCTGCGCCCCGGTCGCCGTGGACGCCGCGCCTGCGGCGCCGTTGGTCCACGTGCCGGGGGAGACGCCGGAGTGCCAGTCCGCGGCGGTGCCGGTGACGGGCACGGACCCGGTCACCAGGCGCTGGGAGACCGTGCCGCCCACCGGGTTCGCGACGAGCACCTGGGTGGCGGTGCGGCTCGGGTCGGCCGCGGTGAAGACGGTGCGGAAGGTCCCCGAGCCGGACGACGGCAGCGACGTCGAGGCCGTCGAGCGCCAGGCGAGGAGCCCGGCGAGCGTCGTCGCGGTGCCGCGGGACGCCGCCGTGGGCTGGGTGAGGTCGAGGCCGTTGGTGCTGCGGTCGCGCCACGTCGCCACGGTGTCGCCGGACGCCGCGGCGGTGCCGGCGGCCGTGCGCAGCGAGCCCGGCCACGCGGCGTCGTACCAGGCGGCCGTCGCGGCGGCGGTCATGACCGAGGCCGGGTAGGGGATCGCGGTGGCCGTCGCGGCCGGGCCGGTCCCGACCTCGGAGGTCGCCGTCACCGAGACCGTGTACGCGACGCCGTTCGTCAGCCCGGTGAGCGTGCACGTCGTCGCCGGCGCGGTCGTCGCGCACGTCGCCCCGCCGGGGGAGGCGGTCACCGTGTACGAGGCGACGGTGCCGCCGTTGCCGGCCGGGGTGGTCCACGACACGACGACCTGCCCCTCGCCGGGGGTCACGGCGACCGAGCCCGGGGCGGACGGGTAGCCCTGGCACGCGGACGCCGCCGGCGTCAGGCCCGGCGAGACCCAGTTGAGGTAGCGGGCCCGGACGGCCGGGGTCACGGCGCTCGCCGGGACCGTCACGC
>JBQGCR010000594.1:0-6711 GCA_052038585.1 Kineosporiaceae bacterium | reverse complement strand
CCAGGCCGAGGCCGCGGTGAGCGGTGCCGCCGGCGGTGACGGCGCCACCCCGGCACCGTCGCCGGCCCCGACGGAGACGGCCACGCCGTAGCGTCCGGACCCGGTCGGGCAGACCTCGGTTTGCCCGACCGGGCGGGGGCTGCGTAAGGTAGAGACACCGACGCGGGGTGGAGCAGCTCGGTAGCTCGCTGGGCTCATAACCCAGAGGTCGCAGGTTCAAATCCTGCCCCCGCTACAAAGACAGTCAGGGCCCGGATCACGCTTTTCGATCCGGGCCCTGACTGTCTTTGTCCCGAGACGCAGCAGGATTTGGGAGGAGCTGGAAGCAGAGCGAGGAACGAGCTCTGCTTCCAGCGACGGCTCCTGCCCCCGCGCTCCGGCCGAAGGCCGGACATCGACCCCCGCCTCCGGCCGAAGGCCGGACACCAACCCCCGCCCAGTGAGCCGCACGCTCGACCGCCACATCCCACCCCCGCGGGTAAACTCGTCCACCTCACCCCCGTTTCGTTGGAGCTCCTCAGTGCCTTCTGCAGTCGTCCGCTGGTTCGACCCCGAGCGGGGCTTCGGCTTCCTCGCCCTCGACGACGGCGGCGACGACCTGTTCGTCCACGCCTCGGAGATCCTCGCGCCCGGGGGCGGCGCGAAGGTGCTCCGCGAGGGCCAGGCGGTCGAGTTCGAGCACGGCGAGGGCGACCGGGGGCCGCAGGCCAAGCGGGTGCGGGTGACGGGGGAGGCGGCGCAGGCCTCGCTCGGTCTCCTCGGCAGCGTCGTCTGGTACGAGCCGACGAAGGGCTACGGCTTCGTCGCGCCCGACGGCGGCGGCGAGCAGATCTTCGTGCACAGCTCGGCCGTCGTCACCGGGGGCGTGCTCCACGAGGGCCAGCGGGTCGCCTTCCTCGTCGGTGCGGGCGAGCGCGGCCCCCAGGCCGAGCACCTCCTGCCGCTCGTGGCGGACGCCGGCGCGCCGGTCGGCGGCGACGGCGCGGACGGCACGGTCACCTGGTACGACGAGGGCAAGGGCTTCGGCTTCGTCACGCCGGACGGCGGCGGGGAGGACGTCTTCGTCCATGCCCGGGCGCTCGCCGGCGGGCTCATGGGTCTCGCCGAGGGCGACCGCGTCTCCTACGGCGTCGTCCAGGGCGACCGTGGTCCGCAGGCGCGCGACGTGCGCCGCGTCGGCGGCGGACGTGCGGCCGCTCCGGCGCAGGCTCCGCGGGGACGGGCCGGTCGCGACCGCCGGGACGACGCCCCGGCCCGGGGCGGTGAGGGCGTCGTCGCGCGCTTCGACGCCGACCGCGGGTTCGGCTTCATCACCCCGGACGCCGGGGGAGGAGACCTGTTCGGCCACGTCTCGGTGGTCCGTGGCGCGGAGCCGCTCTACCCGGGCGACCGCGTGCGCTACGCCGTGCGGCAGAGCGACCGCGGCCCGCAGGCGGACCGCGTCGAGCGGCTCTGACTCACCCCTGCGGCCCCACGCCGCGCAGCCAGGTCCGCACGACGAGGTCGGGGGTGTCGACGGGCGCCAGCCGCCCGGCGGCGATCTGCTCCCAGCCGACGTAAAGGCCGGCGAGGAGGGTCTCGACGACCCACCAGGCGGGCAGCGCCGGGTCGACGTCCCCGAGCGTCTGGGCGGCGGCGTCGTCGAGCGCGGTGGCCCGGAGCAGGAACCTCAGGCTCGGCCCGAGCGGCAGGAGGGCCTCGACGAGGCGGCGCACCGTCTCGACGGCCTCGCCCGGCTCACCGCCCCCAGGCGGCGCTCGTGGCCCTCGCCGTGCGGGCGCTGCTCGAGGTCTTCGCCACGCTGTGGTTCCACCGCCTCGCGGCTCGGCCCCTGCGAGTGGGTGCTGCGCGCGTGGATCTCCCGGCAGCTGCCTCCGATGCGCCTGGCGCGGCCCGACCCCGGTTTGCCGGAGCGGCGTCCCGTCGCGTAGGTTGGAGACACCGACGCGGGGTGGAGCAGCTCGGTAGCTCGCTGGGCTCATAACCCAGAGGTCGCAGGTTCAAATCCTGCCCCCGCTACAACGAAGAAGGACCCGGATCAGCAGTACCGATCCGGGTCCTTCTTCGTTGTCCCGAGACCCAGCAGGATTTGGGAGGAGGTCTGAGGTCGCGCGAGGAACGAGCGCGAGCTCAGACCGACGGCTCCTGCCCCCGCGCTCCGGCCGAAGGCCGGACGTCCTGCCCCCGCGCTCCGGCCGAAGGCCGGACGTCCTGCCCCCGCCTCCGGCCGAAGGCCGGACCCGGACCCCCGCCCTAGGGCTCGAGCAGCCGCCGAACCCCAGCCCGAGACAGGAGCAGGACGACGACGACCGCGGTGGCCGACCAGAACCCACCGAGGCTGACCCGGTCGCGGAAGACGACGTTGACGGTCTCGAGCACGGCGACCTTGCTGCCGGCCGCCGTCGCCCAGAGCATCCCGCCGGCGAGCACCCTGGCGCGCAGCGAGTCGGCGGCGCGGAACCGTGCCATCACGGCCGACTTGGCGGCGACGACCACCTCGAGGACGAGCCGGAGGAGGACGGCCGTGAGCAGCGAGAGGGTGAACGTCTCGGACAGGACGTGCGGCAGGTGCTCGACGAAGAGGTTGAGGACGACCACGTACACCGCGACGTCGACCACCCAGAGCGCGGCGCGCTGCTTCTGCTCCACGCCGGGCACCTCCTCCCGCCGCGACCGTAGCGACCGGCGCAGGGCCCGACAAGGGACCGACGGCGCGGACCGGCACCGGGCGGTGAGCCCTTGCCGCGGCCGCCGGGGACGACGACACTCGGCAGCGCCGGGCCGAGACCACGGCTCGGCGGGAGGTGTCCCGTGGACCTGTCCGACGCGATCGTCTTCTGGGGCGTCGTCGCCGCCCGCTTCCTCGTGCCGCTGCTCATCCCGCGGTTCCCGCTGCCGTCGATCGTCGCCGCGCTCGTGCTCGACGCCGTCGACCAGACGGTCTTCCAGACCTTCACCGGCCTCGAGCTCGCGGGCTACCAGAGCTACGACAAGGCGCTCGACGTCTACTACCTCTCGATCGCCTACGTCTCGACGATGCGCAACTGGCGCAACGGGTTCGCCATCGAGGTGGCGCGGTTCCTCTTCTACTACCGGATCGCGGGCGTGCTGCTGTTCGAGCTCGTCGAGCAGCGCTGGCTCCTGCTCGTCTTCGCCAACACCTTCGAGTACTTCTTCATCGCCGTCGAGGTGATCCGGCTGCGCTGGGACCCGGTGCGGCTGTCCCGCCGGGCGGTCCTCGGGATCGCCGGCGCGATCTGGGTCGGGGTCAAGCTGCCGCAGGAGTACTGGATCCACGTCGCGCAGCTCGACGTCACCGACGAGGTGAAGACCCGGCTGCTCGGCGCGGACGTCGACGCCGGCTGGGGCGAGGCCGTCGCGGGGAGCCCCCTCGTCGCCGTCGTGCTCGTCGCGCTGTGCGTCGCCGCCGTCGTCGCCGTCCCCACGCTCCTCGTGCCACGGCTGCCGGCTGCCGACCCGGCCGAGCGCCGGGGCCTGGCCGCCGACCCGCTGCCCGCGCCCGTCGCGACGGCCGCGCTGCGGGCCCGGCTGCGGGCCGAGCGGTGGTCGGTGCGGTCGGTCGAGACGTTCGAGCAGGTCGTCCTCGTCTCGCTGCTGTGCTCGATCTTCGCCCAGATGCTGCCTGGCGTGGAGACGGGCCCGCTGCGGATGACGGTCGGCGTCACCGTCCTCGTCGTCCTCGACAGCGCCGTCGCCCTGTGGGCCGCGCGCGGCGGGCACTCGCCGGAGTCGGTCTGGGCTGCCTTCGCCGCCCTCCTCGCCCTCGACCTCGGGGTGCTGCTGCTCGGGGCCGCGCTCTTCGACGTCACGGTCGACCGGCCGGCGCTCGTCGTCTTCGTCACCCTCCTCACCCTGCTCGTCGCCCTCTACACCCGGGACCGGCCCGTGCTCGACCACCGGCGCCGCACCGGCGAGCTGGCGGACGGCCGGGCGGCGGCGTCGCCCGTCGGCTGACCGCTACCCGTCGGCGCCCGGCCGGGACGCCGGGGGCTCGTAGTCCCGGGGGCCGACGATCATCGGCACGGGCAGGGCGCGCAGGATCTTGTTCGCCGAGGCGCCGATGAAGAGCCGGCGCGGCCCGGCGAGGCGGCTCGAGCCGACGAGGACGATCTCGTCGGGCTCGAAGTCGAGAGCGTGCACGCAGTCCTCGAGCGAGGGGCCGCGGCCGACGACCGTCGTCACCTCCACCCCCTCGGGCAGGGCGGCGCGGGCCCGCTCGGCGAGCCGCTGCGCGTGGCGCTCGGCGGCGCCGGCACGGGCGCCGTCGTCGTCGTCGCCGTGCTCGTCGAGCGCGACGAGGGACATGAGCCGCAACGGGACCCGGCGCCGGGCCGCGGAGTCGATGGCGACGTCGACGAGCGCCTCGGCGCCCTGGCGGGTGCCGGTCGCGCACGTGATCCGGGTGATGCCGGCGTGGCCCTCGTAGTCGGCCGGGGCGAGCGCGACGGGCACGGGGGAGGAGTGCAGCAGCGCCGAGGCGACGCTGCTCATGGTGAAGCGGCCCCGCAGGCCGCGCTGCGCGGCGCCGATGACGACGAGTCCGGCGGCGTCCCCGGACGAGGTGTCCGCCGCCGCCTCGAGGAGGCCCTCGGTGATGGTCTCGGCGTTGACGAGCCGGGCCCGGGCGGTGACGCCGTCGGGGACGTGCCGCATCGCCTGGTCCAGCCACTCGCGGCCCTGCCGCTCGAGCTGGAGGTGGTAGGCGTGGTCGGGGGAGTACATGTCGAACGTGACGGTCTCGACCGGGTTGACGACGACGACGTCGAGGGTCACCGACCGGGCGGCGGCCAGGGTCGCGGCCAGGCGGACGGCGTCCACCCCGCGCTGGTTCGGGACATACCCAACGACGTAGCGCACGTGGCTCTCCTCGCAGATCGGGACGCGGGCCCACGCTAGGGGGTGCGGTGCGCCGGGCACCAGGGCGGGTCGTCCTTGGCCCGGGACGCGTCGCGGGAGGGGCGGACCTGCTAACTTCCCACAGTCCGGCTCCGGCGGTCGCGGGTCGACCCGGTGGAAGGGGAGATGTCGTGTCGCAGGACGTGACGACCTCGAGCGGTTCGGCTCACCTGTCGCGCTCGCTCGGGCTGTGGGCCATCGTCGCCCTCGGCCTGGGCTACATGACGCCGACGGTCATCTTCGACACCTTCGGCATCGTCTCGGAGGAGACGCGCGGGCTGGTGCCGACGGCGTACCTCCTCGCGCTCGTGGCGATGGTCTTCACGGCGATCAGCTACGGGCGCATGACGCGCGTGTTCCCGTCCGCGGGCTCGGCGTACACGTACACGTCCGAGACGATCAGCCCGAACGTCGGCTTCGTCGTCGGCTGGTCGTCGCTGCTGGACTACCTGCTCCTGCCGCTGGTCAACGCGCTCATCATCCGCAGCTACCTCGAGTCGTTCTTCCCCGGTGTGCCGGCGTGGATCTGGGTCGTCGTCTACGTCGCCGTCATCACGCTCATGGTCGCGCAGAGCATGTCGAACACCTCGCGGGTCAACGCCGTGCTCGTCGTCTTCGAGGTCGTCCTCATCGCCGTCTTCCTCGTGCTTGCGGGCCGCGCGCTGTCGCAGGGGGACGGCAACGGCACCCTCTTCTCGTCGGCGCCGATCTGGAACGGGGACGCCGAGATCGGGCTCATCATCACCGGGGCGACGATCGTCTGCTTCTCCTTCATCGGGTTCGACGCGATCACGATGTACACCGAGGAGGCCAAGGACGCCCGGACGGTCCCGCGCGCCATCGTCCTCGCGCTCCTCATCGGCGGGGCGATCTTCTTCGTCGCCGCGTGGTTCACGCAGTCGCTCTTCCCGACCATGGAGGGCTTCACCCAGGACGCGCTGGAGAACAGCGCGCTGCCCGAGATCGCCTTCAAGGTCGGCGGCGACCTGTTCAAGATCGCCCTCACCTCGGCGGCGTTCGCGGCGACGATGGCCTCGAGCCTGGCGTCCCACGCCTCGGTCGCCCGCCTGCTCTACGTCATGGGCCGCAACGGGAAGGGGCCGGTGTCGGCCTTCTTCGGCTCGGTGCACCCGACGTGGCGCACGCCGGCCAACGCCATCGTCTTCGTCGGCCTCGTCTCGCTCCTGGCGATCCCGTTCAACCTCGACTTCGTCGCCGCGCTCATCAACTTCGGCGCGCTCATCGCCTTCTCGATGGTCAACCTCACGGTCATCGTGTGGTTCGCCTACCGCCGGCGCGAGATCCGCACCCCGGCCGAGGTGGCCCGCAACGTCGTCCTCCCGCTCGTCGGGATGGCCTTCACCCTCGTGCTCTGGGCGTACCTGTCGCCGGAGTCGCGCAACTACGGCCTGGTCTGGTTCGCCCTCGGCGTCGTCATCCTCCTGTGGCTCACCCGGTTCCTGCGCCGTCCGCTGACGATGCGGCTCGAGGAGGAGGGCGTCATCGGGGTCGGGGACGAGCGGGCCTGAGCCCGCTTCACGTCTGACCCGAGGCCCGGTCGCAGTGGTCGACGGGGCTGGCGTGGTGATCGATGGCGCGGGCCCGGTGATCGATGGCGTGAGCGTGGTGATCGATGGCGTGGGCCCGGTGATCGATGGCGTGGGCCCGGTGATCGATGGCGTGAGCGCGGTGATCGATGGCGCGGTGCTGGTGATCCATGTGGCGTCGCCGTGATCGATGGCGTGGTCCGGGTGATCCATGAAGGAGTTGCACGGACTATGTCATGATCGCTGG
>JBQGCR010000593.1:0-5053 GCA_052038585.1 Kineosporiaceae bacterium | reverse complement strand
CGACGTTCGCCGACTTCGGCTGCCCGCCGAACCGGTGGCGGGGCGAGTACTTCGCGAACGCGACGCTGTCCGGCCGGCCGGCGCTCACCCGCTGCGACGACGCCGTGGCCTTCGACTGGGGGTCCGGTGCGCCGCCGGGCGTCCCGGTGCCGGCCGACGGGTTCTCGGTGCGCTGGACCCGGGCGTTCGGGCAGCCGCTGGCCGGGCCGCGGACGGTCTGGGTGGCGGCCTCGGACGGCGTGCGGGTGCTCGTCGACGGCGTCGCGGCCGTGCAGGCGTGGGGTCCGTTCGAGCCGTCGACCTCCCGGGTGGCGCAGGTGCCGCTCGCCAACGGCGGCCACGTCGTCACCGTCGAGTACCGCGACGTCGCCGGCGGTGCCGTCGTCAAGGAGCTCGACGCCGCGAACCTGCCGGCCTGCCCGGGCTGGACCGCGCTGCACTGGACCGACCCCCGGATGCTCGGGGAGCCGGCCGCGGCGCAGTGCGGGGCGACGGCGGTCGGCTTCACCGCCGACTGGGGGTCCGGCGCGCCGCCGGGCACGAGCCTGCCGGTCGACGGGGTCGCGACCGCCCACGTCCGCCGCGTCACGGTTCCCGCCGCGGCGCGGAAGACCTTCTCGCTCGAGGCCGCGGACGGCGGGCGCCTCTGGGTCGACGGCCGGCTCGTCGTCGACGCCTGGGCGGCGGGCCCCGGCTCCGGGCCCGTGACGGCCTCCCGCCAGCTGACCGCCGGCACCCACGTCGTCGTCGTCGAGTCCTTCGACCGCACCGGCCCGGCCTCGGTGACCTTCTCGATGCGTTGACCCGCCCGGGTGCGGGCAGGACACGCCGCGCCCGTCCTGGGTGCGGGCGGTTCCGCAGGACTCGCCGTCAGCGCGTCCTGCGGATGTGCCCGCACCCGGCGGGCTACAGGAGGGCCGGGCGCAGCAGCGGGAAGAGCGGGTGGTCCATCGGGGCGCCGGCGGGCAGCTCGTCGGCGAGGCCCTCGAAGGGCGGGCTCGTGCGCCAGGGGCGCGGGGCGTGGACGGCGTCGTCGCCGAGGAAGCGCAGCGAGAACGCCCGGCGCCGGTGCGGGCCGGGGACGCCGTAGGCGTGGTGGACGGTGAGCATGTGGAAGAACACCGCGTCGCCCGGCTCGAGGTCCCACCCGAGGACGCGGTGCGCCGACCGGTCGGCCTCGACGTCCGGCAGCTCGGCGAGGCTGCCCTCGGGGAACCATTTCGCCTGCGCGTCGAGGAACGAGCGCGGCATGAGCCAGCCCCGCCGGTGCGAGCCCGCGAGGAACTCCAGGGTCGAGGCGCGTGGCACGGGGTCGACCGGGGCCCACAGCGAGCAGTTCTGCACCCCGTCGACGTTGTAGTACGGCTGGTCCTGGTGCCACGGCGTCACCTGGGACGTGCCGGGCTCCTTGACGAGCACGTGGTCGTGGTAGAGCCGGACCGTCCGTGAGCCCATGAGGGCCCGGGCGACGTCGGCGGCCCTGCTGGAGAACGCGACCCGCCGGAACGGCTCGACCCGCTGCCACGTGCAGAAGTCCTCGACGAAGCGCCCCGGGTCGTCGTCCCGGCTCGCCACGAGGAACAGCGGCGACGGGTTCGCGAGGACCTCCTCGATCCCGGCCTCGATCGCCGCGACCTCGGCGGCGTCGAAGAGGCCCCGGACGACGACGGCGCCGTCCCGGGCGAAGGCCTCGACGCTCCCGGCGTCCACCGCCGGCGCGCCCGCGCTCACGCCGCCCCCCTCAGCCGCAGCTCGCGCAGACGCCGCTCACCGGCATCTCGAGGAAGCACGACGGGCACGGCGCCCCCCGGCGCGGCTCCGCGGCCGGCCGGGCGTCGACCCGCTGGCGCAGCCGCGGCGACAGCTGCGGCCGGGCGTCCTCCGGGACGTCCGCCCCCCAGGCCCGGTAGCACGCGAGGCGCTCGCCCGCGGCGTGCTCCTCGCGCTGCATCGGCTGGACGAAGGGCTCGGTACCGGTGGCCCGGAGCACCTCGTCGTACCCCTCGCCCACCTCGCCGTCGGCCTTGTGGACGACGAGCGCGGACAGCTGCGGGCGGCCCTCGGCGGTGCAGCGGTCGAGGACGGTGCGCAGCAGGTCGCCGACCCACCGGTGCTGCGGCGAGCGGGTGCGCACCCCGGAGCGCTCCTGCACCGCCTCGGCGAGCTCGCCGTACGTGACGACGGCGCCGTACGTCGAGGCGGTCTCGGTGAGGACGTCCCACGCGTGCGGGGACCACGCCGGCAGGCCCTGCGCGGGGGTCACGAGGGGCGTCGGCTCTGCAGGCTGGCTCATGTGCGCATCATCCCCCCTGCGAACAGGCTCCGTCGCCGGACGCTGCGCGCTCGCCCGCGCGGCGCAAGACTGGGCGGGTGCCGGAGGGGGACACGGTCTACCTGCTCGCCCGGCGGCTCGACGCCCGCACGGCGGGCCGGACCGTCGTCTCGAGCGACCTGCGCGTGCCCCGGCACGCGACGGCGGACCTCGCCGGCGCGACGCTCGTGCGCACGGACACGCACGGCAAGCACCTCCTGACCCGCTTCTCCCGGGGCACGGAGCGGATCACGCTGCACACCCACCTGCGGATGGACGGCGAGTGGTCGCTCACCGGGCCGGGCAAGCGGCTGCCGCGCCGGTTCGAGCCCGACGTGCGGGTGCGGCTCGTGCTCGACGACGGGACGACGGCGACCGGCCTGCGGCTGCCCGTCGTCGAGCTCGTACCGACCGACCGGGAGTCCGACGTCGTCGGGTACCTCGGCCCGGACCCGCTGCGCGCCGACTGGGACGCCGCCGAGGCGGTCCGGCGCCTCGGCGCGGACCCGGCGCGCCCGCTCGTCGCCGCGCTGCTCGACCAGCGGCTCGTGGCGGGGCTCGGCAACCTCTGGGTCAACGAGCTGGCGTTCCTGCGGGGGCACTGGCCGTGGACGCCGGTCGGGAACGTCGACCTGCCCGCCGCCGTGGCCCTCGCGACCCGCATGCTGCGCTTCTCCGTGACGAACCCGCGCGCCGCGCAGGTGACGACGGGCGACCTGCACCCCGACCGGCGGCACTGGGTCGCGGGCCGCGCCGGGCGGCCGTGCCTGCGGTGCGGGACGACGGTGCTCGTGCGGGCCGAGGTCGCCGGCGACCCCGAGCAGCGGCGGACCTGGTGGTGCCCGACGTGCCAGCCGGAGCCGGACCGGCTCACCGGCTCCCGGGGCGCAGCGCGGCCGTGAGCGGCGCGCCGTCGACGCGGCGGACGACGCACGACGCCGTGTCGACGTTCAGCCGCTCCCAGTCGTCCGCCGTCGGGAGGAAGTAGCCGAGGTCGAGCTCCGAGCGGTCCACGATGAGGTCGCCCTGCACGGCGGTGAGGCACGCGTCGTGCACCCACCGGACGAGCGCGTCCACGCCCGGGTGGTCGGCGCCGGGGGTGCCGACGTCCACCGGGCCGTTCCACACGACCTCGCCGGCGTGCGGCTGCGTGCAGGGGACCGACCGCCAGACGTCCTCCCCGGTCCCCGGCTCGACGACGCAGGAGCCGACGGAGGCGGGCAGGGAGCGGATCGCGCCGGCCACCTCACCGGGACGGTCCGCGAGGTCCTGCAGGTCCGACGGGTCGGCGCCGGGCAGCGGGCCGGCCGGGTCGACGAGCACGCAGGCCCCGTCGAGGCGGCCGCTTGACCACTGCGCCTCGTCGGGGGCGTAGAGCTCGTAGTCGAGCGGCGAGTCGTCCCACGCGACCCCCGTGTACGTCTCGAACGCGGGGTAGCAGCGCCGGTCGAGCGCCTCGACCGCCTCCGCCTCGCCGGGCCACGGCTCGCGGGCCGCCGCGACGGCGCCGACCCACATGACCTCGCCGTCGTGCTCGCGGGTGCACGGCACCTCCCGCCACGGGCCCGAGCCGTCCGGGCGGACGAGGCACGAGCCGATCCCCGCGGGGACCTGCGTGGGCGAGCCCGACGACCGCAGCGCGACGTCCTGCGGTGCACCCGTCCCGGCGCCCGGGCCGCCGAGGACGACGAGGAGGGTGACGGCGGACCCGAGCCCGAGCCAGACGAAGGCGGCCCCGAGGCCACCGAGGACGAGGCCCAGGCCGGTCGTCCCGTGCCGGCGCATCCGGACGAGCGCGACGACGCCGGTGACGACGGCGACGGGCACGAGCGCGACGGCGCCGAGGACGAGGGTGACGACGGCCCACGGCTCCGTCCGGCGCGGCGGCGGGGACCAGCCGGCGGGCGGTGGGGACCAGCCGGCGGGCGGCGGCGACCAGACGACGTCCGGCGGGACAGGGCCGGGCGCGGGGGCCGGCCCCGGGCCTGCGGCGGGGCGAGGTCCGTCGCCCGGAGGCGTCCACCCGTGGGTCACGGCGGCAGTGTGCCCGAACGGCACCGCGCGCCCGGCCCGAACGGCGGATCGTCCCCCGGACGACAGCCCGCAGGGGTGTCAGGCGCGCCCGGCCACCCAGCTCGTCGTCCACACCCGGACGAGGCTGACCCGGCGGCCCGGCTTCGGCGAGTGCCACACGGTGCCCCGGCCGGCGTAGATGCCGACGTGGTAGATCCGCGTGCCGTCCCGGAAGAACAGGAGGTCGCCGGGCCGGAGGTCACCGCGGGCGACCCGCCTGACGGCGGCGTGCTGGCCCGCGGCGGTGCGCGGCAGCGTGCGGCCGCTCCTCGCGAAGACGTAGCGGGTGTACCCGGAGCAGTCGAAGCCGGCGGGGGTCGTGCCGCCGGAGAGGTAGGGCACACCCGCGAGCGAGGCGGCGGTGCGCAGGACGACGCCGGGGTCGACGGCGGCCTGGGCCGGCGCGGCGAAGGGGCCGACCACCCCGACGAGGAGGGCCGCGACGGCGGCGAGGACGACGTGACGGACGCGCGCAGCAGGGCGCATGGTGGTCTCCCATCCGCCTGCGAGGTGAGCTGTCGGGTTCGGTCGGTGAGCTGACCGGCCACCTGTCGGTGGCTTGACCCCAAGACGGCCCCGTGACGGGGCCCGCCGGAAGGTGGGTCCCCCGCTCCCGCCGCGAGGTGTCGGGACGACCACGTGCCGGCGGGACTCGGCTGCACGCGTCGG
>JBQGCR010000592.1:0-3346 GCA_052038585.1 Kineosporiaceae bacterium | reverse complement strand
GATGCCGCGCGGGGTGCACGGCAGCGGCGAGGCCATCGGCCGGTTGACGTTGAGCACGAGCCGCCCGAGGTTGGTCGGGTGGAGGCCGTCGGCGTCCTTGTCCGGGTCCATGAGCTCGAGCACCCGGTCGCTGTCGAGGCCCTTGGGCAGCGGCAGCTGGACGATGTACCCGGTGCACGCGGGGTCGGCGTTGAGCGCGGCGACCGCCGCCTCGACGTCGTCCTGGCTCGCGTCGGCCGGCAGGTCGGCGCGGATCGAGGCGATGCCGACCTCGGCGCAGTCCCGGTGCTTGCCGGCGACGTAGGCGGGCGAGCCCGGGTCGTCGCCGACGAGCACCGTCCCGAGGCCCGGGACGACGCCGCGCTCGCGCAGCGCCGCCACCCGGACCGTGAGGTCCGCCTTGACCGCGGCCGCGGCCGCCTTGCCGTCGAGGATCCGGGCGACCACCGTCACCAGCCCTCGAGACCGTCGTAGAGCGGGAACGACTCGGCGAGCGTCGCGACGCGGGCACGGAGCGTCTCGATGTCGCACGTCGGCTGGAGCGCCGCGGCGATGACGTCGGCGACCTCGGCGAACTCGGCGTCGCCGAAGCCGCGGGTGGCCAGGGCCGGCGTCCCGATCCGCAGGCCCGAGGTGACCATCGGCGGGCGCGGGTCGAAGGGGACGGCGTTGCGGTTCACCGTGAGCCCGACCTCGTGGAGCCGGTCCTCGGCCTGCTGGCCGTCGAGCGCGGACTCGCGCAGGTCGACGAGCACGAGGTGGACGTCGGTGCCGCCGGTGAGCACCGAGACGCCGGCGTCGGCGGCGTCCTTCGCGAGGAGGCGCTCGGCGAGGATCCTCGCGCCGCGCAGCGTGCGCTCCTGGCGCTCGGCGAACTCCGGCGTCGCGGCGATCTTGAACGCGGCGGCCTTCGCGGCGATGACGTGCATGAGCGGGCCGCCCTGCTGGCCGGGGAAGACCGCGGACTGGAACTTCTTGGCGTACTCGTCCGAGCGGGCGAGGATCATCCCGCCGCGCGGTCCGGCGAGGGTCTTGTGCGTCGTCGACGTCGTCACGTCGGCGTGCGGCACCGGGTTGGGGTGCAGCCCGGCCGCCACGAGCCCGGAGAAGTGCGCCATGTCGACCATGAGCAGCGCGCCGACCTCGTCGGCGATCGACCGGAAGGCCTCGAAGTCCAGGTGCCGCGGGTAGGCCGACCAGCCGGCGATGATCATCTTGGGCCGCGTCTCGAGGGCCTTGGCCCGGACGACGTCCATGTCGACGCGGAACGTCTGCGG
The DNA here is from genome assembly GCA_052038585.1 of Kineosporiaceae bacterium. Lineage (GTDB taxonomy): Bacteria > Actinomycetota > Actinomycetes > Actinomycetales > Kineosporiaceae > JBQGCR01. The sequence goes on along the minus strand of JBQGCR010000592.1, from coordinate 2,069 downwards.
GTCCACGCCGTAGGACGACACGTCGTACATGCGGCCCGAGAAGTTGATCTTCATGCCGTGCGTGAGGTGGCCGCCGTGGGCGAGCTCGAGGCCGAGGATGCCGTCGCCGGGGCGGATGAGGGCGTGCATCGCGGCGGCGTTCGCCTGCGCACCGGAGTGCGGCTGGACGTTGGCGTACTGCGCGCCGTAGAGCGCCTTGACCCGCGCGACCGCGAGCTCCTCGGCGACGTCGACGTGCTCGCAGCCGCCGTAGTACCGCTTGCCGGGGTAGCCCTCGGCGTACTTGTTCGTCAGGACGCTGCCCTGGGCCTCGAGGACGGCGCGGGGCGCGAAGTTCTCGCTCGCGATCATCTCGAGGGTGCCGCGCTGACGACCGAGCTCGGCGTCGAGGACGGCGGCGAGCTCCGGGTCGACGTCACCGAGGGCCGTCGTCGTCACCTGCTGCGAGGCGGTCACCGCCGGCTTCGGCCGCGCGGCCGGCGTCATGCCGAGGGGAGAGGTCTGGTCCAGCATCGGGGCTCCTGTCGTGCGGTCCGTGACGGCCGCGACGCACGCGCCGCGTCGTCGGTGAACGTTCCCCGGGCCCAGGCGGACGACCCGAGGTGGACGACGCAGCCGCTCCCTGGTGGTGACCCACCCGACGCCAGTCGCGGCGCGCTCATCCTATCCCCCTGGCCTACCCTCCCCAGGTGCCACTCCTCGCCCTGCTCGCCAGCCTCGTGTGGGGCGCCTCGGACTTCGTCGCCGGCACCCTGAGCCGCCGGCTGCACCCGGTCGCGGTCACCGGGGCCGCGCACACGGTGGGGTTCGTGGGCGTGCTCGTCTGGGCGCTGCTCGACGGCGGCTTCGCCGACCCCGGGGCGTGGCTCCTGCCCTCGCTCGCCGCCGGCGTCTTCGGCTTCCTCGGCCTCGCCGCGCTCTACGCGGCGCTCGCCCGCGGCCGGATGGGCGTCGTCGCGCCGATCGGGGCGACGGGAGCCGTCGTCCCCGTGCTCTACGACCTCGTCCGCGGGCAGGTGCCGCCGGCGCTGCAGGTGGTCGGGCTCGTCGCGGCCATCGCCGGGTGCGTCCTCGCGAGCGGCCCGGAGCTGCGGGCGCCGGCCGGCGCCCAGCGGACGAGCGCGGGTGTCATCGGGCTCGCCGTCTTCGCGGCGGTCGGCCTCGGCGTCGTCCTGCTCGTCCTCGCGAGCACGGGCGAGGAGCACCCCGCGCAGGTGCTCACGGGGATGCGCGCGACGAGCGTCGTCCTCGCCGTCGGCATCGCGCTCGCCGCCCGCTCGGTCGGCGGCCTGCGGCGTCCCGACGCCGCCGGCGTCGGGGCCGACCGGGTGGGTGACACGCACGCGAACCCGCACGTCGCGATCGCGGCCTCCGGTGGCTCGGTCGCGGTGACGTCGGTGCTCGCCTCGCTCTTCCCCGTCGTCACCGTCCTGCTCGCGCGGGTCTTCCACGACGAGCGGCTCGGGCGGGTGCAGCTCGTCGGGGTCGGGACGGCGCTCGCCGGCGTCGCGCTCATCGCCGGCGGCTGAGGCCCCTAGCGGGTGCGGCCCTCGCGGACCATCTCGACGGTCTTCGCGACCCGGTCGGCGCGGGTCGCCTCCCGCTTGGCCTCGGTGACCCAGCGGACGAACTCCTTGCGATGAGATGGCGCCAGGGCGTCGAACGCCGTCCGCACCGCGGCGTCCGCGCCCAGGGCCTCCGCGAGGTCCTCGGGGACCTCGACGGCGCGCGGGGCGTCGTCCGCGGTGATCTCGACGTCGTACGTCTCGCCGAGCTCGACGCCCGCCTGCTGCCGTGCGGCCTTCGCGAGCCCGACGAGGTTGACCCCGCCCATCCGGGCCAGGCGCAGCGCGAGCGTCGTCCCGTTGACGGCGACGCTCACGGGGAACGTCTTCCGCCCACCGCCGAGGGCCGCGACCTGCTCGTCGGTGAGGACGAAAGCGCCTGCGGGACCGTGCGGTTCGAGGACGGCCCGCATCGACAGTGACTCGCTCATGGCGGTGAGGCTATGGTGGTCGACGTGACGCCGTCCACGACCCGCGCCTCCTGGTGGCCGCCCGCGTAGGGCA
>JBQGCR010000591.1:0-1925 GCA_052038585.1 Kineosporiaceae bacterium | reverse complement strand
GACCCCCCACCGGAGACCCCGCGTGCCCCGTCGCGACCCCACGCCCCTGCTCGCCCCCGCCGACCGCCACCTGGTCAGCCGCTTCTCCTACGGCCTCACGCCGGAGCTCGCCGCGCAGGTGCGCCGGGCCGGGGGGCGCCGCCGCGGCGGGGGCCCCCGCCCGCACCCCCGGGCGCCCCGCGGGCCGGCGGCGCGGCGTGGGCGCGGCGGCGCCCGCCGCCGTCGTCCCCGTCCTGGCGGCGCGCGCCCGGCGCAGGGCCCTGCTCCTCGGTGCCGTCATGGGGGCACACTCGGCGGGCGATGGTCGTTCCTTCGACCGGCGGGCCACGCTCACCCGGCTGCACGCCCGGCCGGCGCAACGCGGCACGCAGGGTCACAGTCCGGCGACGGGACGGCGGGTCACCCCAGGAGCCGTCCCAGCGCCTCCATGAGCAGGGCGACCACGGTGGTGCGGATGGCGTGGGTGAACATGATGACCTCCCGGTGGGCGGACGTGCTGACCTCCTGACCGTGGCGTCGTCGCCGCGCAATTCCATCGGGGCCTCTTTGCGGCGTCCCCGCGGCGACCTAGCCTCGGAAGAGCTCGTCGGTTCGGGGTGGGGCGAACGGGGGGAGTCGTCATGGGGGAGTCGGCCGCGGCACGGGAGGCCGGGGACGCCGATGTGCTGGCGCCCTTCATCGCGTGCCGGGCACCGCTGACCGCAGTGCTGGCAGGCGGCATGCGAGGCGTCGCGCTCATCGCGCCGTGGGGACTCGTCAGTGTCGGCGCCGAGGCGGGCCACGCCACGCTCGCCCTGGTGCTGCTGGCCGTCCTCTGCGTCGCCGACGCGGTGACGGTCGTGCACCTGCGGACCTGCGACGGTCCGTGCGAGTGGCTGCGGTTGGCGGTGTACGGGGGCGGCGCCGTTGCCGTCGCGGCGTTCCTCGGGGTGCTGGACCCGGATCAGGCGGCCACGGACGCCGTCGGCGTCGCCGGGATCTTCGTCGCCGAGCGTGCCTTCGCCGCCGGGCTCGTGCGAGGGATCGTGGTCGGCGGGTTCGTGGCGCTGGCCTCCGTTGCGGGACGGGCCCTCGTCGACGCCCCGATCGCCTGGGGGGACACGGTCATCTACGCGGTCGGCCCGGCCTTCGTCGGTCTGGTCCTCGGCCGGTACGTGCGCCACCAGCTCGAGGTGAGCCGCCGCCGCGCTGCGGCGGACGCGGAGGCGCACATCACCGCAGCCACCCTGCAGGTCCGAAGCGCCCTGCAGATCGGCTCCTGCGGTGCAGTCCTCGACCGCATCCAGGCCGCCTACTTCCGGCTGTCGCTGGCCGGTCAGGACGACGCCGGTGCGCTGCGAGGAGAGGCGGCTCGGTACAAGGCGGCCGTGGCCGAGGAGACACGCTCGAGAGCCGCGTACCTCGTGGACGTGCTCGGCGGGCAAGCCGCGTCAGCTCGTCGCGCAGAGCCCCGGCTCGCCTTCCACCACCGCTTCGTCGTCGCCGGGGCCGACGGCCTCACCGTCCTGTCGCCGGCGCAGGCCGAGGAGCTGACGGGACGGCTCGACGCGCTGCAGCTGCGAGGCGATGTGCCGGTGCGGCTGCTGTCGCGTGACGAGTCGACCTGGCGCACGGAGCTTCTCGTGGGACCGAGCACCACGGTCACGCTGTCCGGTGTGACCGGCGGACGCCGCTGGTTCCTCGCTCCCGCGGGCTTCGGGATCGGCGCGCTGCTCGTCATCGGTATGGCCAACCCGAGCTACCAGCACGTCGGACTCCCCGTCGCCCTCGCCGGCGCAGGGACAGTGGCCGTCGCGGGCGCTGTCGCACACCGTTGGCTCGCCCGCGCCGGCGAGGTCGCGAGCACCCGGGTCGGACTGCTCGCCGTGCTGCCCTGCCTGGTGCTGTGCCTGGTGACGCTCGACGGCCGAGTCGTCAGCGGCGAC
>JBQGCR010000590.1:0-2269 GCA_052038585.1 Kineosporiaceae bacterium | reverse complement strand
CATGACCCCGGCGGGCGCCGGTCGACGGGACTCCTCCCGTGGGCCGGCGCCCGTCGTCGTGCTCGACCTCCCGCTCGCCGGGCCGCTCCTCGTGCGCAACAGCCCCGCCCGCAGGGTGCCGAGCCACGGCACCGACCTGTTCGCCGTCACGTTCGCCGTCGACCTCGTGCCGTGCGACGAGCGCGGCCGCACCAGCCCTGTGCGTGACTGGCGGACGGCCCTGGCCACCGAGCCGCCCGAGCGGTTCGTCGGCTTCGGCCGGCCGGTGCTCGCCCCGGCGGCGGGCGTCGTCGTCGCCGTGCACGACGGCGAGCCGGACCACCCGGGCCGGCGCTCCCAGCTCTCCCTCGTGCCGTACGCCGCCGGCCAGGCCCGGCGGGTGCGCGCCGGGCTCGCCGCGGTCGCCGGGAACCACGTCGTCGTGCGGGTCCGGGACGGGGTGCACGTGGCCGTCGTGCACCTGCGGCGCGGCTCGGTGCAGGTCGGCGTCGGGGAGGACGTCGTCCGCGGGCAGGTGCTCGCCGCGTGCGGGAACTCGGGCAACTCGACCCAGCCGCACGTCCACCTCCAGGCCATGGACTCCCCCGACGCGACGGTGGCCCGGGGCCTGCCGCTCGCCTTCCGCGACTACCGCGAGCGGGTGCGCGGCGGGTGGGCCGTCCGGGACGTCGGGATGCCGGCCGAGGGCTCGGTCGTCGCCTCGACCGGCCGGGGGTGATCGGGAACCGCGATCACCCTTTCGCGCGGGATTTGTTGTGCCGCAGACCCTCCCGGTCGAAGCATGTCCCGCATGACCACGCCACGCGCACTCCTCGTCACGGCGCTCCTCGCGCCCCTCGCCGTCGCCGCGCTTCCCGCGCAGGCCTCGGCCGTCACGACGGCCGCGCCTCGCAGCGGCATCGTCTTCACCAGTGACCGCGACACGCCTCCCGGCGAGGTGGTCCGCGACGAGATCTACCTGTACGAGCCGGCGACCGGGCGGACGTCCCGGCTCACGGACTCCCTCGACGCCAAGTCCTTCGCACGGCTGTCGCCGGACGGCCGGTACCTCGGCTACGTGTCCAACTTCGACACGATCTGGACCTGCCGGCTGCGGCTGGTCGCGGACCGGTGGTCGTGCGTCTCCCGTCGGCCGCACGTCGGCGACGGTGCCGGGCAGTTCGTCTTCACCCCCGACAGTCGCTCCCTCGTCTACACGGGGACGGACCCGGTCGACCTGGACGCCGACATCTTCTCCGTCGACCTGACGTCGCTCGAGCCGGCCAAGAACCTCACCCAGGAGGCGGCCGGCGAGCCGGCAGCCTTCGACGGCCAGCCCGACGTCTCGCCCGACGGCCGGTTCGTCGTCTACGGCCGCACCGGGACCGGCGGTGGCGACCTGGTGCGTCGCCGCATCGACGGGTCGAACCCGGTCAAGCTCACGAACACGGCCACGGCGAGCGAGTTCGGACCGGCCTACTCCCCCGACGGGACACGGCTGCTCTTCCACAGCAACCGGCGCACCGGCACCGACTTCGACCTGTGGACCATGGCGCCCCGACCCGAGGGACCGACCAACGTCGCGGTCGACCTGACGCCGGGGGTGCTCACACCGTCGGGCACCCCGAGCAACGAGCGCTTCGGTCGCTGGTCACCGAGCGGCCGGCAGATCACGTTCTGGCTCAACGACATCACGCTGGACCCGCTGAACTTCGGCGAGATCTACACGGTGCGCGCCGACGGCTCGGCCGTCCGGAACGTCACCGCGAACAACCCGACCGACCCGGCCGCCCAGCCGGTCGGTGACATCAGCCCCGACTGGGGGCGGCTGCGCCCGGCGACGAGCTGACCCGCTTCGCCCCCTCTTGACCGCCTGCGCCGACGGCGGGACCCGGCCCGCGGCGCCCCCGGGGACGGGACCGAGGGGGCGGCGATGGGGGAGCTCGAGCAGCTGCGGACGTTCCTCGCCGTCGTCGAGCACGGCGGCTTCCGCCGCGCGGCGAACGCGATCCACCTGAGCCAGCCCGCGGTCAGCCAGCAGGTGCATGACCTCGAGCGTCATCTCGGCGTCAGCCTGTTCGCCCGTGCTCCGGGGGCGGGAGGGGTCCCCACGGCGCACGGCCTCGCCTTCGCCGAGCGGGCGCAGCGAGTCCTCGACGAGTACGACGACGCCGTCCGGCAGGCCCGCCGGGAGGCCTATCTTGGGACGCTCGTGGTCGCCCTGATGCCGGGCGGCGCGGGCGAGCTCACCGAGCCGCTGCTGCGGCACCTGACCCGAGCCCTGCCCGGG
>JBQGCR010000589.1:0-3750 GCA_052038585.1 Kineosporiaceae bacterium | reverse complement strand
GACCGGCGACGTCCCGGCGGACAACCCGGTCGCCGGGTCCCCCGTCTGGTCGTGGGGGCACCGCAACGTGCAGGGCCTCGCCCAGGACTCGACCGGCCAGCTGTGGGCGACGGAGTTCGGGCAGAACACCTGGGACGAGCTGAACAAGGTGGCCCGCGGGGGCAACCACGGCTGGCCGCAGGTCGAGGGCCCGAGCGACGACCCGCGCTACGTCGCGCCGCAGGTCGTCTGGGACACCGACGAGGCGTCCCCCAGCGGCCTGGCGATCGTCGACGACGTCGCCTACGTCGCGTCCCTGCGCGGCCGGCGCCTCTGGCAGGTCGACGTCGCCGGCGGCCGGGCGGGCGAGGAGCGGGCCCTCTTCACCGGTGACCTCGGCCGGCTGCGCACCGTGCTGCCGTCCCCCGGCGGCGACGGGCTGTGGGTGACGACGTCGAACACCGACGGCCGCGGCGACCCGTCCCGGTCCGACGACCGCCTGCTCGAGGTGACGTTCGGCCCGTGACGGCCCTCAGCCGTCCATGATCACGGCTGCAGCGTCCATGATCACCGGGGTCAGCGGGGGGCGGGGGCAGAGCGTTCCAGGCGGGCGCGGGCCGCGACGCAGGAGGCCTCGGCGGGGTCGCCGAAGCGGGTGCCCTGGCCGAAGCCGATGCCCATCGCGCGGGCCCGGTCGGCGAGGTCGTCGTCCTCGACCCCCTCGAGCACGACGTCGAGGTCGAAGCTGCGGGCGACGTCGACGACGGCGCCGACGACGGCGCGGCGGCGGTCGGCCGTCGTGAGCGTCCGGGCGAGGGACCGGTCGACCTTGAGCACCGACGCCGGGAGCCGGCCGAGGTAGGCCAGGGCGGAGTAGCCGCTGCCGAAGTCGTCGATCGCGATCCGGATGCCCGCCGCCGCGAGCCGGTGCAGCGCCTCCAGCGGCGGCCCGGACTCCTCGACGAGGAGGGACTCGGTGACCTCGAGGACGAGCAGCGACGGCGGGACGCCGTGCCGCTCCAGCGCCTCGAGCACCGTCGCCTCGAACCCCGGGACGCGCAGCTGCAGCGGCGAGACGTTGACGCTGGCCCGCAGGCCGAGCTCGACGAAGCCCGCCGCGGACGCCTCGCGCAGGGTGAGGTCGAGGATCCGCTCGCCGAGCTCGACGACGAGGCCCGTCTGCTCGGCGACGGGGATGAACTCGACCGGCGACACGGCGCCGCCGAGCTCCGGGTCGTGCCAGCGGGCGAGCGCCTCGGCCCCGACGACGCGGTCGCCGTCCTGGAGCGCGACGAGCGGCTGGAACGCCACCCGCAGGCCGCCGCTCTCCAGCGCGCGGCGCAGCCGGTCCTCGACGCCGAGGCGGCGGCGGCGCCGCTGGGCGAGCCCCGCCTCGTAGACGGCGACCTGCTCGCGGCCGGCGTGCCGGGCCTCCTGGAGGGCGGCGTCGACGCCTGAGAGCGGCCCGAGCGGGTCCACGTCCGTCCCCGCCGGGCGGACCGCGGCGACCCCGGCGCTCGCCGTCACCCCGACGGTGCGCCCGCCGACGTCCACCCGGGTCCGGCGGACCTCGTCGACGAGCCGGTGGGCGAGCGCCCCGGCGGCGTCGGGCCCGCCCGGGACGAGGAGGCAGAAGTCGTCGCCGCCGACCCGGCTCACGGCGACCGCCGCGGGCGCGGCCCGGCGCAGCTTGCGGCCCACCTCGACGAGGAGCCGGTCGCCGACCGCGTGCCCGAACAGGTCGTTGACCTCCTTGAAGCCCTCGAGGTCGACGCGCACGAGGGCGTGCGGCCGCCGGCCGGCGACCCGGCGCAGGTGCTGGGTGAGGACGCGGCGGTTCGACAGGCCGGTGAGCGGGTCGGTCGTCGCCTCGGTGTGCAGCCGGACGAGCAGTCGGCCCCGCAGGCGCGCGTTGAGCGTCTCGCGCACGCCGAGGACGAGGACCCCGAGGAGCAGCAGCGCGAGCGACACCCGGTCGGCGGTGCGGTCCCGGTCGAGCACGAGGACCGCGAGCCCGGCGCCGAGGAACCCGACCGAGGCGACCGTCGTGACCACCGAGACCCGGGTGTCCTGCTCCAGGCCGCCGGTGCTGCCGTCGACGGCCCGGGGTGCCCGGTACCGCAGCAGCCCGCCGGCGATGAGCGGCCAGGCCAGGCACCACAGCACCGCCCCCTGCCACGGCCAGATCGGGCCCGAGTGGAGCAGGGCGTACAGCGTGACGAGGTCCCCCACGCCGTAGCAGGCCGTGCCGAGCGCGACGAGGCCGAAGTCCGGGTCGAGGTCGCGCAGGTAGGCGAGCACGGCGAGCGAGACGACCATGACGTCGGCGACGAGGACGACGGCCGCCGTGCCCTCGGTGAGGTCGAAGCTGTCGCGGTCGAGGAACGGGGACCGGAAGCGCAGCAGCCACGCGAGGAACGCCAGGGACAGGCCGAGCAGGGCCGAGTCCAGCCCCATCCGCAGCGTCGGCCAGGTCGGCGCCGTGCGGCGTGGCAGCGCGACGACGCCGGCCACCGCGAAGGGCAGCGCGAAGAACGAGACGACGTCCCCGGGCAGCGGGAACGTCGGCTCCCGGACGAGCGCGTAGCCGCCCTGGACGAACTGGCCCGTCGCCCAGACGCACAGGGCGATCCCGAGGAGCACCCGGAACCGCGCCCGCCGCGCGCCGCGGCTCCCGAGGGCGACGAGCAGGACGCCGCTGCCGAGGGCCAGCGCGCCGGTCATGAAGGCGGCGACGGGCAGCGCGGCCCCGTTCCGGGTGACGCCCAGGAGGGCGACGACGGAGGTGCCGAGCAGGACGAGCGCGGCGACGGCCGGGACCGACGGCACCCTCAGCCCGCGACGGCGGGCCCCGCGGGGAGGTCCCCCGCCGGTGGTCGTGGCGTGCTGCCCGCTCACATCGCCCCTCGTCCCGCGCGCGGACGCGCAGAGAGCACGCCCGCGGCGCTACGCGCCGTCGTCCTGCGCGGGGGCCAACCGCGACAACACCAGGTCTCGGACCTTAGCCGCATCCGCCTGGCCACGCATCTGCTTCATGACGGCGCCGACGAGCGCGCCCGCCGCGGCGACCTGGCCGCCGCGGATCGTCTCGGCGACGGCGGGGTTCGCCGCGCTCGCGGCGTCGACGGCCGCGCCGAGCGCGGCGTCGTCGGAGACGACCTTGAGGCCGCGCGCGGTGACGACGTCGGCCGGCTCCCCCTCGCCCGCGAGGACGCCCTCGAGCACCTGGCGGGCGAGCTTGTCGTTGACCGCCCCCTCGTCGACGAGCGACTGGAGCGCGGCGACCTGGGCCGGGGTGACGGGCAGGGCCGCGAGGTCGACGCCGTCGGCGTTGGCCCGCCGGGCCAGCTCGCCGGTCCACCACTTGCGGGCCGCCGCGGGGGTGGCCCCGGCCGCGACGGTCTCCTCGACGAGGCCGACGGCGCCGGCGTTGACGAGGTCGCGCATCTCGAGGTCGGTGAAGCCCCACGCCGTCTGCAGGCGGCGCCGGTGCTGGGCGGGCGGCTCGGGCAGCGTCGCGCGCAGCTCCTCGACCCAGGCGGGGTCGGGCGCGATCGGGACGAGGTCCGGCTCGGGGAAGTACCGGTAGTCCTCGGCGTCGGACTTCTCCCGGCCCGAGGTCGTGATGCCGGTGTCCTCGTGCCAGTGCCGGGTCTCCTGGACGATCCGGCCGCCGGAGGACAGCACCGCGGCGTGCCGGCCGATCTCGTACCGCACCGCCCGCTCGACGCTGCGCAGCGAGTTGACGTTCTTCGTCTCGCTCCGGGTGCC
>JBQGCR010000588.1:0-1652 GCA_052038585.1 Kineosporiaceae bacterium | reverse complement strand
CCCCGTCCCGCGCGCGCGGCGGCGTTGGGGGTGGGTGACGACGACGGCCACCGCCGTCGTCCCGGGCCGCGCCGGCCGGCCGGTGAGGACGCCGCCGGACAGCCGCCACCCGGCCGGGACCTTCGCGGTCCACGTGAGCGCGCCGCGGCCACCGGTCGCGGCGAGGACGACACGGACGCCGGCCCCGGCGCGCACCGTGACCTGCCGCGCGACGACGGACAGCCGGTTCGCGACCGACAGCGGGCGGACGGCGGAGGCGGTGCGCCCCCCGGCGTCGGTGACGGTGAGCGTCACCGAGGGGGTGCCGGCGGTGCGGGGGACGCCGACGACGTGCCCGGACGGGGTGACCCGGGCCCACGTCGGCAGGCCGCCCGCCGTCCAGCGGTAGGGGGCCGTGCCGCCGGTGGCGCGCAGGACGGCGTCGTAGGCGACGCCGAGGCTCGCCGGGGGCAGGGCCGCCGTCGCCACGACCGGCGGCGGGGCCGTCGACGGCGTCGCGCCGTCGACGGTGAGCGTGTACGCGCCGGTGCTCGCGTAGGCGGACCAGCCCGTCGACGGGGTCCCGCGGGCGGCGCCCCGGACGCCGAGGCGGTAGTCCCCCGCGGGCAGGGTCGCCGCCCAGGTGACGGCGAGCCCGGGGTCGTCGACGTCGGCGAGGGTCGTCCCGGCGGCGTCCCGCAGGAGCAGGCGGACGTCGAGGTCCGGCGAGACGGGGGCCGGCGTCACCGTCACCGTCGTCGGCCCGTCGAGGTGGGTCGTGAACCAGTCGACGTCCTCGGCGCGGGCCACGACGCCGGGGACGCCCGACGCGTCGCGCACGGGCGTGCCGGCGGCCGGGGTGTCGGGGTGGTCGTCGGGGACCGGCAGCACGCCGTTCGCAGCCATGACGGCCAGGTCGTACTCGGTGTTCGTGGCGCCCGGGTACTCCCCTCGCGACCACTGGGTCACCGGCCGGTAGTAGCCGGCGCCCATGATCGGCGCCCAGTCGCCGTGCCCGAGGTGGTACTCGGTCCCCGGACCGCCGTCGTGGCTGAGCCCGAGGGTGTGCCCGACCTCGTGGGCCGCGGCCTCGGCGACGCCCTTCCAGTCCCGGCCCACGTTGTCGGCGAGCACGAGCGCGGTGCGGTACCAGTCCGAGGTGGCGACACCGTCGAAGACCCCGATGTAGGCGATCCCGCCGCAGCGGCACCCGGTCTCGACCGACGGCAGGTCGGACGTGAGGAGCGCCCGGACCCCGAAGGTCCGGTCGTCCACGCCCGAGCGGACGAGCCCGGCCAGGCCCGGGTCCTGCGTCGTCACGTCGACGTCGAAGCCCTCGAAGTCCTCGGCCACGGCCGCCCAGACGGTGGCGACGAGGTCCCGCTCGCCGGCGGACAGGGTGGTCGGGTCGCCGTCGGTGTCGAGCGGTCCGGCGACGAGCCGGCCGTCGACGGCGTAGGCCGGCGCCCACGCGCTGCCGGAGAGGTCCTCGCCGTCGACGTCGAGGTGGATGACGCGGTCCGCACCGGGCCGGCTGTGCTGGGTGCGCACGTGGGTGCCGGCGGGGCGCCGCGCGGCGGTCGGCGCGGACGGGGCCGCCGGCGCCGTCCCCGCCGGGGACGCGGCGTCGACGACGTAGGCGGCGGCGCAGGCGTCGAGCCGCAGGCCGGCCG
>JBQGCR010000587.1:0-2299 GCA_052038585.1 Kineosporiaceae bacterium | reverse complement strand
GCTCGACCCCGTTCTCGCGCAACGACTCTCGCGTGCCGGGCGGCAGGCCGTCCGGGAGCACCGGACGTGGGCGCACGCCGTCGACCGGTCGCTGCCCGACCTGCGGGAGGCCGCACGCCTGCCCGGACCGGAGCGGGCCGCGTGAGCCGGCGCCCCCGCTCCGGCGGCACCGCGACCCCGTCCGCGCTGCGCCGCACCGTCCGGCTCGTCGCGCCGCACACGCGAGGCCAGCGCCGGCTCGCCGCCGCCGGGCTGCTCGCCCTGTTCCTCGAGGTCGCCTTCCGGCTCGCGGAGCCGTGGCCGGTCAAGTTCGTCCTCGACGCCGTCGTCCCCGCGGCCGCGGGGCAGCCGCCCGCCACCGGGACCGGCACCGTGATCCTCGTCGCCGGCCTCGCCGTCGTCGTCCTCGCGGCCGGCCGCGCCGCAGCCGCCTACCTCATGACGCTCGCCTTCGCGCACGTCGGCGCCCGCACCACCGAGAGCCTGCGGGCCCAGGTGCACGACCGGCTGCTGCGGGCCGCGCCCGGCTACCACGCCGGCGCCCGGACCGGCGACCTCGTCACCCGGGTCGTCGGCGACGTCGGGCGGGTGCAGGAGGCGGTCATCACCGCCGGCCTGCCGCTCGTCGGCTCGGTCGTCACGTTCGTCGCGATGGCCGCGGTCATGCTCGTGCTCGACCCGCTGCTCGCGCTCGCCGTGCTCGCGGTCGTCCCGCTGCTCCTGCTGTCGGGCCGGCGCAGCGGCGCGCGGATCACCGGGGCGTCCCGGCGCCAGCGCGGCCGCGAGGGCGTGCTCGCCGCCGACGCGGCCGAGGCGTTCTCGACGATCCGGTTCCTCCAGGCGTACGACCTGCAGGGCGAGGTGGCCGGGCGGTTCCGGCGGGCCAACGACGGGTCCCTGCGCGAGGGCATGCTCGCCCGGCGGCTCGCCGCGGGCCTCGAGCGCCGGGTCGACGCGCTCGTCGGCATCGCCACCGCCGTCGTCCTCGTCGTCGGCGCCCAGCGGGTCACCGCCGGGGCGATCACCGTCGGCGACCTCGTCGTCTTCCTCACCTACCTCAAGGCCGCGTTCAAGCCGGTGCGCGACCTGGCCAAGCACACCGGCCGGATCGCCCGGGCCGCCGCGTCCGGCGAGCGGGTCGTCGACGCCCTGGCGACGGCCCGCCCGCTGCCCGAGCGTCCGCACGCCCGGCCGCTGCGCCGGCTCGCCGGCCGGGTCGTGCTGGACGGCGTCACCGCCGGGTACGACCCGGACCGGCCCGTGCTGCGCGGCGCGCACCTGCTCGTGCATCCCGGCGAGCGCGTGGCCCTCGTAGGGCCGAGCGGCAGCGGCAAGAGCACGACGCTCCAGCTGCTCCTGCGCCTGCTCGACCCGGTCTCCGGGCGGGTGCTGCTCGACGGGCACGACAGCGCGGACCTGACCCGCGAGTCCGTCCGGGCGCACATGGCGGTCGTCCTCCAGGACGCCGTCCTCCTCGCGGCCGGCGTCCGGGAGAACGTCCGGCTGGGCCGTCCCGGGGCCGACGACGCCGAGGTCGAGGAGGCCGTCCGGCGCGCGGGCGCGCACGACTTCGTCACCGCCCTGCCCGACGGGTACGACACGGTGCTCGCCGAGCGGGGGGCGAGCCTGTCCGGCGGTCAGCGGCAGCGGCTCGCGATCGCCCGCGCCTTCCTGCGCGACCCGTCCGTCGTGCTGCTCGACGAGCCGACCACCGGCCTGGACGACCTCGCGGCGCGCACCGTCCTCGACGGCCTGCGGCGCCTCGCGCAGGACCGGACGACGATCCTCGTCACGCACGACGAGCGGCTCCTCGGGTTCTGCGACCGGGTGGTCGAGGTGCGCGACGGCGGGTTCGTCGAGGTCTCGCACGCCCGCCGGGTGCGTCCGGTCGAGGGGGCGCTGTGAGCGCCGACCGCGCGCTGCCCGGGCTGGGCCTCGCGCTCGACGACGCGGCGCTGCGGGCGTGGGCCGGCGCCCACGGGGTGCGACTGGCTCCGGGCAGCCGGGTGGACCGGGTCCGGTACAAGCCCGGCACGTCGCTGCGGGCCGCGGTCGACGGGGGCGACGGCCGCTGGTGGCTGCTGCTCGTCCACTCCGAGGGCACGTGGGCCAAGGCGGGCAAGGACGTCTCCGCCGCCCGCCGGCTCGGCCCGACGGAGGGCGCCTGCGCCGTCGACGCCGGACTGCGCGCCGTCCTCGTCCCGTCCGCCGCGGACCGGCACCTTCCCGGCCTGCGGCACCCCGACGTGGCCGGCGCGGTCACGCTGGCCCACAACCCGGCGCGCCGGGCGGTGCTGCG
>JBQGCR010000586.1:0-3704 GCA_052038585.1 Kineosporiaceae bacterium | reverse complement strand
ATCGTCGTCCAGATCGAGAACGACGGGGCGAAGGCGTACCCCTCGACCGCGAGGTTGCTGCCGTCGCGCGTCCCGAGCTCGTGCACCTCGCTGAAGAGGTGGTCGACGGCGTACCGGGCGAAGACGTCGGACAGGCCCGGCTCGACGCCCATCCCGACGAGCGCGAGGCGCCCGGCGGCCTCCCAGCGGTCGGCGACGGCGAACTGCTCGTCGCCGAGCTTGACGCCGCACTCGGCGTGCGGGCGCTCCGGGTGCGGCCGGGACAGGCTCATCGCCATGTCGAGGTAGTCCGCCCCGGCGGCGAGCGCGCCGTCGAACACCGGCATGGTGAACCGCGGGTCGACGGCGTTGAGCACGTGGGTCACGCCGTGCTCGCGGGCCAGCGCCGTGACGGCGGTGGCGTCCGAGGCGTCGACCCGGGCGGGGACGAAGAGGCCGTCGGGCACCTGGTGCGCCACGGCCGAGACCGCGCGCTCGGCGCGGCCCGGGTCGTGGTCGGCGACGACGACGAGCTCGAAGAAGCTGCGGCGGGCGAGGATCGAGACGGCGGCCGACCCGACCCCGCCCGCACCGACGATGAGGATGCGCATGGCGCGGACGCTAAGGGATAAGCCGCTTACCCTCTGTGCGGGTACCGTCGACGCCGTGACGGCCGACGGACCGGGCGGCTCGGCCGCCGAGCGCGCGTACACGGCGAACCTCCTCGGGGCGCTCGGGCACGCCCTGGCCGACCGCCTCGACGCCGCCGGCACCGACGTGGTCGGCCACGGCGCCACGGCGCCGGCGGCCCTCGTCTCGCTGCACTGGTACCCCGGCCGGCCGGTGCGCTGGCTCGCGGCCCGGCTGCGGATCAGCAAGCCCGGGGCCGTCCAGCTCGTCAACCGGCTCGAGGCCGCCGGGCTCGTCGAGCGCGGTGTCGAGCGCCCGGCCGGCGTCCGGCCCCTGCACCTCACACCGGCCGGGGAGCGGCTCGCCTCCCGGGTGCTCGCCCGGCGCGCGCAGGTGCTCGCCGACGCCGTTGCGCCGCTCTCGGCCGCCCAGGTCCGCTCCCTGGCCACGGCGGCCGGCGCGGTGCTCGGCGGGCTGTCGCGCGACCTGCTCGGCAGCGAGCACGTGTGCCGGCTGTGCGACGAGGCGGCCTGCCCCGACGCCCGCTGCCCGGTCGAGCGGGCCGTCCCGTCGCCGGTGCACCGCCGGGGCCTCGGGTACGGGGTGACCGACACCTTCGACGCCTGAGTCGACGGCATCGACGCGCGAAAAGCGTTGGCGCGCAGTGACCGTCGCGGGCTAGCGTCCGCGCGTGGACGACACCCCGGTGCACGTGCTGCGGCTCGGGCCGGCCGACGCTGCGCTCGCACGCAGCGCCGTCGCGCTGCTCGTCGAGGTCTTCGAGGAACCGGACGCCGAGCCGCTGCCCGACGGCTGGCTCGACGCCCTGCTGGGCCGCCCCGACGTCCTCGTCCTCGCGGCCGTCGGACCGGACGGCCGGACCCCGCTCGGCTGCCTCACCGCCCACGCGCTGCCCCTGACCCGCCGGCCCGCTCCCGAGGTGCTCGTCTACGACGTCGCCGTCGCCCCGCAGGCCCGGCGCCGCGGCGCCGGCCGGGCGCTGCTCGACGGCGCGCGGGACTGGGCCCGGAGCCTTCGCGCCGCGGCCGTCGTCGTCCCCGCCGACGACGAGGACGTCGAGGCGCACGCCTTCTACCGCGCCTGCGGCGGTACGGGCTCGCCCGTGACGTTCTGGACGTGGGACGGGGACGAGGAGGGCGACGGCGCCGGGGGCGCGTGACCCCGGTCGGCGACGACGCACAGGGTGTTCCCCTCGCCGTCCCGGACGACCTGCCACCACAGGCCGGTCTGCTCGAGCAGCGCCGTCACGGGCGGTCCGTCCACCTCGCCGCCGAGGGTCAGCAGGTGCGCGACGTGCGCCGGGACGTCGGGCGGGTGGACGTCGAGGTGCACGCGGTTCTTGCCCGGCGGGCGCGCCTCGGGGACGCGTTGCAGGAGGACGGTCGGTGCACCGTCCCGCGCGTCCGCCGGGACGAGCACGCGGAAGTCGGCCAGCCCGGCGTCGAGCGGGCGGTACCCGAGGGCGGCGGACCAGAACGGGACGAGGGCGTCCGGGTCGACCGAGTCGATGACGACGGTGAGGTCCATGGGCCGGTCCTACCACCCGGCACCGACAGCCGGCACCGACAGCCGGCACCGACAGCCGGCTGCAAGGGCCGTGCAAGCGACCGGCCGCACCGTGGTCGGTGTCGGCGGCACCGGGCCGCCGGCACCCGACCCCGGAGGTCCCCGTGAACGCCTCGTCCGCCTCGCCGCTGCCGTCGGTCGCCGTCCCGCCCGCCCTCGTCCCGACGGTGCGCGCGTACCGCACGTGCGAGCTCGCCACGCTCGGCCGCGACGGCACGCCCCTGACCTGGCCGGTCGTCCCGCTCCTGCGCGCCGACGGCACCCTGCTCGTGACGACGTCGATCGCCATCCCGCAGAAGGCCTTCAACGTCCGCCGGGACGGCCGCGTCGCGATGCTCTTCTCCGACCCGACGAGCACCGGCCGCACGGACCTGCCGCAGGTCCACGTCCGGGCGCGGGCGGTCTGCCCGGACGACGTGGTCGTCTCCCCCGCCGGGTACGAGGAGTTCTGGGCCACGCTGTGGCAGCGCCAGCCGTCGTCGCGGGTCTACACGAGCCCGCTGATGCGCCGGGCGTTCGACTGGTACTTCATGCGCCTCATGATCACGGCCAGCCCGACGGACGTCGCCGTCGACGAGCCGCTGCGCGCCGCCGCGACGCTGCAGGCCCCGGCCGTGGCCGGCGACGACGCCTTCGCGCAGGCGGTCCGCCGGCTCCCCGGGTACTCCAGCGCCGTGCTCTCGACGCTCGACGCCACCGGCGCGCCGGCGCTGCGCCGGGTCCGCCCGACGGTGGACGCCGCCCGCCGCAGCCTCGTCGTCCCGGCGCCCGCCGGCGCGCCGGACGGCTCGCGGGCGAGCCTGCTGTACCACTGGCACGACGAGGGGCTCTCCGGCCAGCGCTCGGTGCTCGTCCTCGGCACGCTGCGCCGGGACGACGCCGACGTGGCCCGGCGCGTGCCGGACCGCGTCGTCGCCATGGACGTCCCGCCGCCGCACCGCCTGCTGACCATGGTGCGCGGGCTGCGCCGGTCGGCGGACGGCTACCTCGCCCGGCGCGGGCTGGACCGTCCGGCCGTCCCGTGGCGGGAGTACCGGGACCTCGCCCGCTGAGCGGGGCGTCAGGTGTGCTGCGGGAAGCCGAGGTTGAGGCCGCCGTGGCTCGGGTCGAGCCAGCGGGACGTGACGACCTTGCCGCGGGTGAAGAAGTGCACGCCCTCGGTGCCGTGGGCGTGGCTGTCGCCGAACAGCGAGTTCTTCCACCCGCCGAAGGAGTAGTAGGCCATCGGCACCGGGATCGGGACGTTGACGCCGACCATGCCGACCTCGACCTCGTACTGGAAGCGCCGGGCGGCGCCGCCGTCGTTGGTGAAGATCGCGGTCCCGTTGCCGTACGGGTTGGAGTTCACGAGCTCCAGCGCCTCGTCGTAGGACTCCACCCGGACCACGGACAGCACCGGCCCGAAGATCTCGTCGGTGTAGACGCTCATCGCCGGGGTGACCTCGTCGAGCAGCGTGGGGCCGAGGAAGAAGCCCTCGCCGTCGGCGTCCGGGGTCACTGTGCGGCCG
>JBQGCR010000585.1:0-8833 GCA_052038585.1 Kineosporiaceae bacterium | reverse complement strand
CGGGTGCGGCCTTGGCGGGTGCGGCCTTGGCGGGTGCGGCCTTGGCGGCCTTCTTGGCGGTCTTCTTGGCGGGTGCCGCCTTCGCGGCCTTGGCCGGTGCCGCCTTGGCGGCCTTCTTGGCGGGTGCTGCCTTGGCCGGTTCGGCGGCAGCAGCCTTCGCGGGCGCGGTCTTCGCGGGCGCGGTCTTCGCGGCCGCCTTCGTCGCGGTGGACTTCTTGGCCGCCGCCTTCTTCGCCGTCGCCTTCTTGGCCGTGGCCTTCGTGGCCGGTGCGGCCTTGGCCGTCGTCCTCTTCGCCGTCGTCCTCTTCGCCGTCGTCTTCTTCGCCGTCGTCTTCTTCGCCGTCGTCCCCGTGCCGGCCGCCTCGGCGGACGCGGGGGTCGCTGCCGCGGTGGCGGACTCCGCTGCGGGAGCGTCGCCCTGCGCGGCGGCCGGGGACGTCTCGGCAGCAGGACCGTCGCCCGCGGCGGGGGTGGCCGGCACGTCGGGGACGGTGGCTGCGGTCGGCTCGGCGGCCGCCTCGGGAAGGGTCGGCTCGGACATGCGACGGCCTCCGTGCGTGGTCGGCGTCGGTGCGCGCGAGGGCGACCGACCGGGTCCGGCCAACCCTAGTGCGGCACCGGCGACCTGTCGCCGCGTCCGGGCGCGAGATCAGCGGGCGCGAGATCAGGAGGGCGACGGGACGGGCGGGACGTCGTCCCCGCCGTCCTCCGGTGCGTCCTCCTCCGGCGCATCCTCTTCCGGTTCGAACGTCGACGGCTCGCCGGCGCCGATCCCGACGCCGGTCTCGGGGTTGGGGATGCCGTGCTCCGCGGCGGCCTCGTCTGCGGTGCCGGGTCGGTCGGGGGTGGCCGGTTCGCTCATCCCCGCCCGGTACCCGCAGAGGCGCCGGGCACGCGCACTCGGTGGTGGCGAGGCGGCCGTCGCCTCATCCTGCACTCAGTGCAATCATGCGTGCATGGAGTCCTCCGTCGCGCACGGCCGCGTCCTGGCCAAGCACCGCCATCGCGCGGCGCTGCTCGCCGCTGCGCGGCAGATGATCGACGAGAGCGGGCCGGCGGGCTTCACGACGGAGGACCTGGCGCGCCGGGCGGGTCTGTCCCGGCGGACCGTCTTCAACCACTTCGCCCACCTCGAGGACGTCGCGGTCGCCTGCGCCGAGGCCGAGCTCGAGGCCGCCATGGAGGCCGTCGAACGCGGCTTCGACGCCGACCCGGGCCGCACCGGCCCGCTCGACGACCTCGAGGCGGCCCTGACGGCGCCCGACGTCGCCGACGTCATCAGCCGGCTCGGCCGGGTCTTCGCGGTCCCCGGCCGGGAGGCAGTCGCGGAGCGGATCCGCAACCAGGCGATGCGCCGTTTCGGCGCGCAGGCGTCCCACCAGCTGAAGCGCCGCTACCCCGAGCTCGACGCCCTCGACGTCGAGCTGCTCACCACCCTCGTCGTCAGCGGCGCCGAGCACGTCGCGACCCGGTGGCTCGACGAGACCGGCGGCGAGCTGGACGCCGCGGGCCGCGCTCGCTTCGGCGAGCTCATGGCCGCCCTCTTCGGCCTCGTCCGCGACGGGTCCGCAGCCCGCGTGTCCGTGACCGCCCCTGCCCGTCCGACGAAGGATCTGTGACCCGTGGCCCGTTGGTTGTCCGCCCTCGGCGCGCTCGCCGCGTCCCGCGCCCGAACCGTCCTGGCCGTCTGGGGGGCCCTGCTCGCGCTGGGCGTCGCCGGCTTCGTCGCCTTCGGCGGCACGCTCTCGGCGCAGGTGAGCCTGCCCGGCACCCCGACCGCGAAGGTCGTCGACCGGCTGGCGCGCGAGTTCCCGGACGCCAGCGGCGGCAGCGGCACCGTCGTGTTCCACGCCGAGGATGGGACGGCGCTGACCCGGGAGCAGCTGGCCGGGATCTCCGCGCTGCTGGGACGCGTCGCCGAGCTCGACGGGGTGTCCGGCACGGTCGACCCGTCCGCGACCGCCGCGCATCGCGAGGAGGCGGCAGCCCGGCTGGCGGCCGGCCAGGAGCAGCTCGACGCCGCCCGGGCCGGGCTCGCGACGGGTCAGCAGCAGCTCGACGCCGCGCGGGCCCAGCTCGAGGCGCTGCCCGCGCAGGCGCGGCAGGCCCCGGCGGTGGCGGGTCAGCTCGCGGCCCTCGACGGCCGGCAGGACGAGCTGGACGCCGCCCGCGCGCAGCTCGAGGAGCAGGCCCGCCAGGCGGACCTGGGGGCCCGCCTGCTCGCCGTGTCCGAGCAGGTCCGCCAGATCTCCGACGACGGCAGCACCGCCCTCGGCGTCGTCCAGTTCCCGCAGCCCCTGCTCGAGGTGCCGCCGGAGACGAAGGAGCGGGTCGCGACCGCACTGCAGGACGCGGACCTGGCCGGCGTGCAGGTGGAGCTCAGCCAGGACCTCGTGCAGGAGGTGCCGAAGATCTTCGGGCCGGCCGAGGCGGTCGGACTCGTCATCGCCGGGATCACCCTGCTCGTCGTCCTCGGCACGGCGCTGGCCGCAGCGGTGCCCATCGTCTCCGCCGTCGTCGGCGTCGGGATCGGCGTCACCGTCGCTCTGTCGCTGTCCGGTGTCGTGGAGATGCTGTCCGTCACACCGGTTCTCGGCGTCATGCTCGGCCTGGCCGTCGGGATCGACTACTCGCTCTTCCTGCTCAACCGGCACCGCCGCCAGCTCCTGCACGGCATGCCGGTCCGCGAGTCGATCGCCCTGGCCACGGGGACGGCCGGGAACGCCGTCGTCTTCGCAGGCCTCACGGTCGTCATCGCGCTCGCGGCGCTCAACGTCACCGGCATCGGCTTCCTCGGCCTCATGGGGACCGTCGGCGCGTTCTGCGTCCTCGTCGCCGTCGCCATGGCGGTCACCTTCACCCCCGCGGTGCTCGGCCTGCTCGGGACGCGGGCGCTGCGCCGCAAGGAACGCCGCTTCTACACCCGTCACGACGCCGCGGCCGAGGCGCAGCGGCACGCCGACGACGAGGCGGAGGCGCGCTCGACCGCCCGGCTGCGCCCGATGCCGACGTGGCGCGCCGTGCTGACGCTCGTGCTCGGGATGACCGTGCTCGGTCTGCTCGCCGTGCCGGCCGCCTCGATGCGGCTCGGCCTGCCGGACGGGTCGTCGGAGGCCGCGGACTCGACCCAGTACCAGGCGTTCGTCCTCATCGAGCAAGCCTTCGGCGCGGGCGCCAACGGCCCGCTCCTCGTCGTCGCCGAGCTCGACCGGCCCACGTCCGGCAGCGACCAGCTCGCCGAGCAGGTCCGGGTGGCCGAGGAGCTGGCCGCGCAGGACGACGTCGTCGCCGTCGCCCCCGTCGGGGCGTCCGACGACGGCCGGCTGCTCGCGTTCCAGGTGGTGCCCGCCGAGGGGCCGACCAGCGAGTCGACCGAGCAGCTCGTCAAGGACCTGCGCGCGCTGCCCGAGGGCTACGGCGTCGCCGGCAGCGCGAGCGGCAACATCGACGTCTCGCAGCAGCTCGCGGACGCGCTGCCGGGCTACCTCGGGCTCGTCGTCGGACTGTCCCTGCTCATCCTCGTCGTCGTCTTCCGCTCGCTGCTCGTGCCCCTGACGGCGACGCTCGGCTTCGTCCTGTCGCTGTTCGCCACCCTCGGGGCGATCACCGCCGTCTTCCAGTGGGGCTGGCTGTCGGCCGTGTTCGGCGTCACGACACCCGGACCGGTGCTGAGCTTCCTGCCGACCATCGTCATCGGCATCCTCTTCGGCCTGGCGATGGACTACCAGCTCTTCCTCGTGTCCGGCGTCCGCGAGGCGTACGCCCACGGCGCCGACGCACGGACCGCCGTCACCGTCGGCGTCCACGCCGGACGCCGGGTCGTCGTGGCCGCCGCCATCATCATGGTCGCCGTCTTCGCCGGCTTCATCGGGTCCGAGGCGGTGATCATCCGCTCGTTCGGCTTCGCGCTCGCCTTCGGCGTCCTCGTGGACGCCTTCCTCGTCCGGCTGCTGCTCGTGCCGGCCTTCCTGCACCTCATGGGGCGCAGCGCCTGGTGGCTGCCCGGCCCGCTGGCGCGGGTGCTCCCGGACGTCGACGTCGAGGGCGCCTCCCTGGAGCGGCACGGCGCCCCCGCGGCGGCGAGCACGGTCCCCGGCTCCCGCGCCGCAGAGGAGGCCCGGCCGTCCTGAGCCGCCCGGATGCCGGCCGCACGGGTGGGCTGTGGCGCGCCCGGTAGGGGTCGAACCTACGACCGTCGGATTAGAAGTCCGCTGCTCTGTCCACTGAGCTACGGGCGCCGGAGGGGCCCAGTCTCCCACGACCGGCCGGGCGGTCGCCGGGGGTTCGGGCGGGGCCGGCCGCGGCCGTAGCATGTCGGCCCGGCCTGCAAGATCGACTTTCGTGGTGCGAACCGGTTCAGACGGACACAGACCGTCGCCGCGCCCGGGGAGGTGTGCACGCCGGTGGTGCGCCGCGGGGTAGCGTGCAGCACCGAGGGCAACAGGACAGGAGGGCCGGTGGAGGGGGACGACGCGACCGGTGGCGTGGGCACCGGCCAGGCGCCGCCCGACGTCCGCATGCGGGCGTCCGCAGCCGCCGTCCGCGAGCAGGCCGACGCCGCGATGGCCGAGGGCGCGCAGGTGGCCGCCGACGTCGCCGCCGAGCCCGACCCGGCGCCGCGTCCGGCCGCCGTCGCCGAGCCCGAGCACGACGACGTCGACCTCCTCGACGCCGCCGAGCGCCTGCGCGACGCCCTCGACGCGCTCGACCTGACCCTCGAGGTGCCCGGCAGCGTCGCCGCCCGGGAGGAGCTCGACGCCGTCGTCCGGCAGATGGACGACTACCTCCTGCCGCGGCTGCGGCGGATGGACGCCCCGCTGCTCGCCGTCGTCGGCGGGTCCACCGGCGCGGGCAAGTCCACCCTCGTCAACTCCCTGCTGCGCCGGCTCGTCAGCCGCTCCGGCGTCCTGCGGCCGACGACCCGCTCGCCGGTGCTCGTCCACCACCCCTTCGACTCCGGCGCCTTCCTCTCCCAGCGGATCCTGCCGGGCCTGGCCCGGGTGACGTCCGAGGCGCCGGAGCCGGTGCAGCCCATCGACGTCGACGCCCCGCGGATCACCGCGCTGCGCCTCGTGCCGGACGAGCACATGCCGCCCGGGCTCGCGCTCATCGACGCCCCGGACATCGACTCCGTCGTCGACACCAACCGCGAGCTCGCCGTGCAGCTGCTCGCGGCGGCCGACCTCTGGCTGTTCGTCACGACGGCCGCCCGGTACGCGGACGCGATGCCCTGGGAGATGCTGCACCACGCCGTCGAGCGCGGGGTGTCCGTGGCCGTCGTCCTCGACCGCGTGCCGCCGGAGGCGTTGCAGGACATCCGGATCCACCTCGCGACGATGCTGCGCGACCGCGGGCTGGCCGGCGCCCCGATGTTCACGGTCCCCGAGACGCAGACCGTCGACGGCTTCCTGCCGCCCCAGGTCGTCGCGCCGCTGTGGTCGTGGCTGACCCGCCTCGCGCGCGACGCGCGCACCCGGGCCCTGGTCGTCAACCGGACCCTCGCCGGGGCGCTGGAGAGCCTGCCCGACCGCGTCGCCTCGATCGCCGACGCCGCCGACGCCCAGGCCGCGACGGACTCCGCGCTGCGCTCGGCCCTCGACGCCTCCTACGCCGCCGCGAGCACGGAGATCGCCTCCCGCCTGTCCGACGGGACCCTCCTGCGCGGCGAGGTGCTCGCCCGCTGGCAGGAGTTCGTCGGCACCGGAGAGCTGTTCCGCACCATCGAGACCGGGATCGGCCGGCTGCGGGACCGGGTCGGCGCCCTCGTCCGCGGACGCCCCGCACCGCCGTCGTCCGAGCCGCTCGGGCAGGCGCTGCAGAGCAGCGTCGAGGCGATGGTCCGCGCCCGCGCGCAGGCCGCCGTCGACGACGCCGTCCTGCACTGGCGCGCGGACCCGGCCGGGGCCGCGCTGCTCGCCGACCGCCCCGACCTCGCGCGCCTGTCCGGCGACTTCGACCACAGGCTCGAGCGGGCCGTGCGGGACTGGCAGGGGTTCGTCCTCGACCTCGTGCGCACCGAGGGCCAGAACCGCCGCGGCACGGCGCGCATCATGTCCCTCGGCGTCAACGGCACCGGCGTCGTCCTCATGCTCGTCGCCTTCGCGCACACCGGCGGCCTGGTCGGCGCCGAGGTCGGCATCGCCGCCGGGACCGCGGCCGTCGCCCAGCGCCTGCTCGAGGCGATCTTCGGCGACCAGGCCGTCCGGTCGCTCGCGGCGCGGGCGCGCAAGGACCTGCTGCGCCGCGTCGGCGCCCTGCTCGACGCGGAGAAGCAGCGCGTCGTCGTCGTCCTCGGGCCGCGCGCGGCGCGCGAGGGCCGGGGGGCGGCGCTGCGCCGCTGCGCCGCCGCGGTCGAGGAGGCCGGCTGACCGTGTTCGGACGACGACGTCGCGCGCCCGACATCGCCGGGCGCGTCCGGTCCCTCGAGGCCGCGCTCGCCGCGGGAGGCGACTGCCTCGACCCGGCCGCGGTGGAGCAGGCCCGGCACGTCCTCGAGCGCACCGGCGCCCGGATGACGCTCGGGGCCGACAAGACCGTCGTGGCGCTCGTCGGCGCGACGGGCAGCGGCAAGTCGACCCTGTTCAACGCGCTCGCCGGGATGGAGATCGCCGAGGCGGGGGCGCGCCGGCCGACCACGAGCACGGCGATGGCCTGCGTCTGGGGGGACGACGGCGCCGACGCCCTGCTCGACTGGCTCGACGTCCCCGTGCGGCACCGCACCCAGCGCGAGACGGTGCTCGACGCCGACCGCGAGGCGTCCCTGCACGGGCTCGTCCTGCTCGACCTGCCCGACCACGACTCGACCGTCGTCGCGAACCGGCTCGAGGTGGACCGGCTCGTCGACCTCGTCGACCTCCTCGTGTGGGTCGTCGACCCGCAGAAGTACGCCGACGAGGCGCTGCACTCGGGGTACCTGCGCCGGCTCGCCGGCCACGAGTCGGTCATGCTCGTCGTCCTCAACCAGGTCGACCGGCTCGGCCCGGACGAGGCGGAGACCTGCCGGACGGACCTGCGTCGCCTGCTCGACGCCGACGGGCTCTCCGGCGTCCGGCTGCTCACCGCGTCCGCGCGCCGCGGCGACGGCGTGGACGCGCTGCGCTCGGTGCTCGCGGACGTCGTCCACTACCAGTCCGTCGTCGTCGAGCGGGCCGCGGCCGACCTCGACGCCGCGGCGGCGCGCCTCGAGGACGGCGTCGCCGACCACGAGGCGCGGCCGCAGGACCTCTCCGGCCACGCCGAGCTCGTCAACGCGCTGTCGACCGCGGCCGGCGTGCCCGTGGTGCTCGACGCGGTGCGGGCCGACTACGTCCGGCGGGCGCGCCGCCAGGTCGGCTGGCCGTTCACGCGCTGGACGGCGGCGCTGCGGCCGGACCCGCTCAAGCGCCTGCGGCTCGGACCGGTCGAGGACGACGTCCGCCGCCTCGCCCGCTCCTCGGTGCCGGCGCCCACCCCGGCGCAGCGGGCGCGCGTCGACCTGGCCGTGCACTCGGTGACGTCCCAGGCGGCCGACGGGCTGCCCCTGCGCTGGGCCGACGCGGTGCGCTCCGCCGCCGCGCAGGACGGCGCCGACCTCACCGACGCGCTCGACGGCGCGGTCCGCGGCGTCGACCTCGAGGACCCCCAGCCGGGGTGGTGGGCGGCGGGTGCGGCGCTGCAGTGGCTCCTCGCCCTGGCCGCCGTCGCCGGGTTCGCCTGGCTCGCCGTGCTCGGGGTGCTCGGCTGGCTCCGGGTCCCCGCCGGCGACCCGCCCGGGTGGGGCGCGCTGCCCGTGCCGACGGTCCTGCTCCTCGGCGGCCTCGTCGGGGGGCTGCTGCTCACGCTGCTCCTGCGGTCGGCCACGTCCCTCGGCGCCCGTCGACGCCGGGACCGCGTGGCGTCGCGGCTGCGTGCCGCGATCGTGCGCGAGGCGCAGGAACGCGTGCTCCTGCCGGTCATCGAGGTGCTCGAGCGGCACCGCCTCGTCCGCGAGCACGTCCGCGGGGAGCGCTGACCCGCCCTCCACAGGCCGTCCCCGGGCCCGCTTGTCCACAGGAGAGGCGCTGCGGCGCACCGCGACCCGTCCCGGCGGGCCAGGCTGCTCCTCGACGCCCCGGCACCGCGCCGGGGACCGGAGGAGGTGCTCTCGTGAACGACATGTGGGTGACGGTGTGCGGCAACGTCGGGACGACGCCGCTGACGACGACGACGGCGCGCGGGACGAAGACGACGTTCCGCGTCGCCCACACGCCGCGCGTCCGGGCCGGCGACGAGTGGCAGGACGGCGACACGAGCTGGTACTCGGTCGTCGCGTGGAACGCCCTCGGCGACAACGCCTCGGCGAGCCTGCACAAGGGGCAGCGGGTCCTCGTCCACGGCCGGGTGCGGGTCAACGAGTGGCAGGACGACCAGGGCCGGCCCCGGCAGACGACGGAGATCACCGCCGAGGCGCTGGGCCACGACCTGCGGTTCGGCATCACGAAGTACGGCCGCCCGCAGTGGCAGACCGGAGCCGGCACGGTCCCCGGGCAGCCCGGTCCGCAGGCCCCGGAGTGGGGCGACCCGCAGGTCCCGGCCGGCGCGGACGACGACCCGTGGGCGCTGCCGCCCGGCGCGGACGCCGACCCCTTCGCCGACGACCCGGACGACGACCCGGCCGCGGACGCCGACGAGGAGGCCGTCGGCCTGGCCGTCGTGCGCTGAGGGCCCGCGGCGCCCGCCGGGGGCGCGCCCGGCCGGACGTCCCGCGTGCGGGAGGATCGGTCCCGTGACCCGCGCGCACCCGTCCCGTCCTCCCGCGGCCGGCCGCGGGGGGGGTGGGGGGGCCTGCCGGGCGGGCGGGGTGGCGCGCGGGGGG
>JBQGCR010000584.1:0-9928 GCA_052038585.1 Kineosporiaceae bacterium | reverse complement strand
GAGGCTGCCCGGCTCGCCGCGCCAGAAGTCGCGGACCGTGTCGCGGTACTTGCCGTTCCACTCGGTCCACAGGGGCGGGAAGTTGCCGACCTGGTAGCCGCCGTCGCCGATGTCCCACGGCTCGGCGATGAGCTTGACCTGGGAGATCACCGGGTCCTGCTGGACGATGTCGAAGAACGCCGACAGCCGGTCGACCTCGTGGAACTGGCGGGCCAGGGTCGCGGCGAGGTCGAAGCGGAAGCCGTCGACGTGCATCTCGGTGACCCAGTAGCGCAGCGAGTCCATGATGAGCTGCAGCACGTGCGGGTGCCGCATGAGCAGGCTGTTCCCGGTGCCGGTCGTGTCGTAGTAGTGCGACCGGTCGTCCTCGACGAGGCGGTAGTACGCGTTGTTGTCGATGCCGCGGAAGGCCAGCGTCGGGCCCTGGTGGTTGCCCTCGGCGGTGTGGTTGTAGACGACGTCGAGGATGACCTCGATGTTCGCCTCGTGCAGCGCCTTGACCATCGCCTTGAACTCCTGGACCTGCTGGCCGCGCTGGCCGGCGGAGGAGTAGGCGTTGTGCGGGGCGAAGAACCCGATCGTGTTGTAGCCCCAGTAGTTCGACAGGCCCTTGTCCGTGAGGGTCGTGTCCTGGACGAACTGGTGGACGGGCATGAGCTCGATCGCCGTGACGCCGAGGTCGGTGAGGTGCTGGACGATGCTCGGGTGGCCGAGCGCCGCGTACGTGCCGCGGATCTCGTCGGGCACGCCGGGGTGGGTCATCGTCAGGCCCTTGACGTGGGCCTCGTAGATCACCGACTCGTGGTACTCGTGCTGCGGCGGGCGGTCGCTGCCCCAGTCGAAGTAGGGGTTGATGACGACGGAGACCATGTTGTGGCCGAGGCTGTCGTCGTCGTTGAAGGCGTCGGGGTCGTCGAAGCGGTACGAGAAGAGGGACTCGTCGCCGTCGATCTGCCCCTCGATCGCCTTGGCGTAGGGGTCGAGGAGGATCTTCGCGGGGTTGCAGCGGTGCCCGTTCGCCGGGTCGAAGGGGCCGTGCACGCGGAACCCGTAGCGCTGGCCGGGGCCGATCCGCGGGAGGTAGCAGTGCCAGACGAAGCCGTCGACCTCGGTGAGGTCGAGCCGGGTCTCGCTCCCGTCGGAGTCGATGAGACAGAGCTCGACGCGCTCGGCCGCCTCCGAGAAGAGCGCGAAGTTCGTGCCCGCCCCGTCGAAGGTCGAACCGAGGGGGTAGGGCTTACCGGGCCAGATCTCCATGAACCAATCCACATCGTCGGCGACTCGCGAGCACATTCTGTCGTCGGACGTCGTCCGGCGCCGCTCCGAGCCCTGCTCGGCGCGTCGCGCTCACGTCCTGACATGCCCCCACCGGTCCCGGTCCACACGTGCGGGGGCACCCGGCGCGCCGTGAGCGCGCGCACACGAGGCGTCGAGCGCGGCCGCTGGCTTACCGTGGTCCTCGTCCGGGGTGCTGCAGGGAGGGGAGGGACGGCGTGGTGTCGCTCGTCCTCGCCGTCCTGCGCCTGGTCGGCCGGCTCGCCGCGGCGACGACGCGGATCTGCATGCGCTGGCGCGTCACGGGGCTCGCGGCCGAGGCGGGCTTCTTCGCCCTCCTGTCGCTGCCGCCGTTGCTCCTGGGGCTCGTCGGCAGCGTCGGCTACGTCGGCGCCCGGCTCGAGACGAACCTCCTCGACGCCCTCAAGGACCAGATCTCCGGCATCGCCGGCACCTTCCTCACCCAGGACGCCGTCGAGTCGGTGATCCTGCCCACGTTCGACGACGTCTTCACCGCCGGCCGGTTCGACATCGTCTCGATCGGGTTCGTGCTGTCCCTGTGGTCGGGGTCGCGCGCGCTCAACGTGTTCGTCGACACGATCTCGATCATGTACGGGCTCGGCGGCCGGCGCGGCATCGTCCGCACCCGGGTGCTGTCCTTCACCCTGTACCTGCTCTCGCTCGTCGTCGGCGTCGTCGTCATCCCGCTCGTGCTCATCGGCCCGAGCCTGCTCGGGGACCTCCTGCGCCGCTGGGACGTGCCGCTCGACCCGGCGAGCCTCGGCTTCCTCTACTGGCCGGCGGTGACGGCGCTGGCGGTCGTCGCCCTGACGACGCTGTACCACCTGGCGACGCCCGTGCGGACCCCGTGGCGCAACGACATCCCCGGGGCCCTCCTCGCGCTCGTCCTCTGGGTGGTGTCGAGCTTCGTCCTGCGGGTCGTCATCGCGTGGTCGGTCGACGGCACGTCGATCTACGGCCCGCTCGCGACGCCCATCGTCGTCCTCATCTGGCTCTACTTCCTCGCCATCGCCGTGCTCATCGGGGCCGCGCTCAACGCCGCGATCGACGAGATGTTCCCGCACCCGGCGCGGGCCGCCGCCCGCGCAGGCACGGCCCCGCACGGCGCCGAGCGGCCGATCACGCCCGTCAAGGACCGCGCGATGGAGGAGGCCGAGGCGGCCGACCAGGCGGCCGAGCTGTCCGAGCGCTCCGAGGCGTACACCGCGGCGGTCGAGGGACTCAGCGGCCGGCGAGAACGCTCCTGACGGCCTCGCCGAGGATCTCGACGCCGAGGTCCACCTCGGCGTCGCTCACCGTGAGCGGCGGCGCGATCCGGAAGACCCCACCCATCCCGGGCAGCTGCACGATGTTCATCGACAGGCCGAGCTCGAAGCAGCGGCGGGAGACCGCGGCGCCGAGCTCGGGCGCGGGCTTGCGGGACGCCCGGTCGGTGACCACCTCGACGCCGAGCAGCAGTCCCCGGCCGCGGACGTCGCCGAGGCACTCGTGCTCGGCCTGGAGCTCCTCGAGCCCTGCCCGCAGGCGGGCCCCGGCCTCGCACGCCCGCTCGACGAGCCGCTCCCGGGCGACGACCTCGAGCACCGTGAGCCCGACGGCCGCGGGCAGCGGGTCGCTCACGTGCGTGGTGTAGAAGAGGTAGCCGCGCTCGTGGGCCGGCTACTCGATCTCCGGCGTCGTGAGCACGGCGGCGAGCGGCAGGCCGGCGCCGAGGGTCTTGGACAGCGTGAGCAGGTCGGGCCGGACGCCGTCGCGCTCGTGGGCGAACATGGTCCCGGTGCGCCCGACGCCGGTCTGGGCCTCGTCGAGCACGAGGAGCATGCCGCGCTCGTGGCACTTGTCGCGCAGCGCGGCGAGGTAGCCCTCGGGCAGGTCGATGATCCCGCCGCTGGACAGCACCGGCTCGGCGACGAAGGCCGCGAGCGCGCCGGTCGACTGGCGGTCGACGAGGTCGAAGGCGTCGTCGAGCTCGGTCCGCCAGTCCAGCGCCCCGGACGCGTCGGTGAAGCGCGGCCGGTAGGCGTTCGGGGCGTGGACGGCCATCGAGCCGACGGCGGCCGGGCCGTAGCCGCGCCGGCCGGCGGAGTACGTCGCCGAGGCCGCGGCGCCGGTCATGCCGTGCCAGGACTGGGCGAAGGCGACCGTCTCCCAGCCGCCGGTGACCAGGCGCGCCATCCGCAGCGCCGCCTCGTTGGACTCCGCGCCGGTCGTGAGGAGCAGCACCTTGGACAGCGGCGGCGCGAGCGTCCCGAGGGCCTCGGCGAGGTCGACGACCGGGCCGGAGAGCATGCCGGAGAACAGGTGGTCCAGGCGCGCGACGGTCTCGCTGACGGTCTGCACCACGGCCGGGTGGGAGTGCCCGAGGACGGCGCTCATCTGGCCGCTCGTGAAGTCGAGCACGCGACGGCCGGAGGCGTCCTCGACGAACGACCCGCTCGCGCGGGCGGCGACGAACGGCAGGAACGGCCCGCCGTAGCGGACGAGGTGCGTCGCGGCCCGGGCGAGGATGTCGTCGTCGCTCATGGCGCGCAGACTAGGACACGCTCCCGCCGTCCGTGGCGCGGATCCGGACCCGGTTGTCGTGGAAGACGGCGCCGCCGCCGGCGTCGGACAGGGCGTCCGAGGTCGTCGAGTTGACCGAGCGGCCGTCGCGCGGGCGCAGGCCCTTCGTCGTCGCGGCGACCCCGGGCCGGACGACGGCGCTGACGACGAGCCGTGCGGCGAAGGACCCGCGGTCGTTGCCGACCTCGACGTCGGCCCCGTCGGCCAGGCCGAGGCGCGCGGCGTCGTCCGGGTGCACCGTGACCGTCGGGTCGCCGGCGCGGGCGTGCCGGGGGCTCGCGGTGAACGTCGAGTTGAGCAGGTAGTGGTTCGCCGCGGAGACGAGCACGAGGCCGTCGTCGTCCGCCGGCTCCAGCGGCGGTCGGAAGTCCGGCAGCAGGCCGAGCCCGGCCGCCTGCGCGGCGGCGCTCGTGAACTCGAAGCGTCCGGACGGCGTGGGGAAGCCGGCGGCGAACGGCGCCCAGGGCCGCGGCACCGAGACGGCCTGGAAACCGGTGTCCCGCAACGACTGCGGCGTGATCCCCGCGAGGCGGGGGTCGCTGCCGAGCAGGTCGCGGACCAGCTCGTCGTCGTCGGCGAGGACGGCGGGGTCGGTGACCCCGAGCGCCCGCGCGAGGCGCCGGAAGATCTCGGTGTGCGGCAGGCACTCGCCGGGCGGCTCGACCGCCTTGGCGTTCCAGTTGAGGACGAGGTGGCTGTAGGAGGCGACGACGTCGTCGTGCTCGTGCTGCGCCGTCCCCGGCAGGACGACGTCGGCGTACGCGGCGGTCTCGCTGAGCCGGTGGTCGACGACGACGGTGAAGAGGTCCTCCCGGGACAGGCCCGCGCGGACGCGCTCGGCGTCGGGGTTGGAGACCACCGGGTTGGCGGCCCAGACGACGAGGACGTCGACGGGCGGGTCGGTCCGCTCGAGCAGCTCGCGCCCGAGCCGGCTCATGACGAGGCGCCGGGTCGGGCCGTCCGGCTGCAGGTCCGGCCGGTTGAGCGCGTGCTCGTCGATGCCGTAGGCCTCGCCGGTCGAGTAGGACAGGCCCGCGCCGGGCCGGACGAGGTCGCCGGTCACCGCCGGCAGGCACGACAGGACGCGCAGCGCCTGGGCGGCGCCGCCGTGCCGCTGGACGCCCATGAGCGTGCGGACCGCCATCGGCCGGTGCGCCGCGACGAGGTCGGCGAACGCCTCGACGTCGCGCAGCGGCAGGCCGCACACGTCGGCCGCGCGCTGCGGGGTCCACCGGGCGAGGACGTCGTCCCGGAACGCCTCCCAGCCGAGCGCGCGCTCGGCGAGGAACGCCTCGTCGTGGGCGCCGAGGTCGACGAGCCGGCGGATGACGCCGAGCGCCAGCGCGGCGTCGGTGCCGGGGCGCGGGGCGACGTGCAGGTCCGCCCGGGCGGCGGTGCGGGTCCGGACGGGGTCGACGACGACGAGCGGTGCGCCGCCGTCGCGGGCCTGGGTGACGAAGGGCCACAGGTGGAGGTTCGTCGTCAGCGTGTTCGTGCCCCAGAGGACGACGAGGCCCGCCGACGCGAGCTCGGCCGGGTCGAACGACGTCGAGGCGCCCATCGTCCAGCGCAGCCCCGCGTGCCCGGCGACCGAGCAGATGTTCGCGGCGTGCCGGCTCGCGCCGAGGTGGTGGAAGAGCCGGCGGCCCGAGCCCTCGAGGCCCTGGAGCCAGCTGATCGTCCCCGTGCCGGCGTAGGGCCAGACGGCCTCGCCGCCGTGGGTGTCGACGGCCGTCCGGATCGCCCGCGCCGTGAGCGAGAGCGCCTCGTCCCACGAGATGCGCTCGAAGCGCCCCGACCCCTTGGGCCCGACGCGGCGCACCGGGTGGAGCAGCCGCTGCGGGTCGGCCGCGTACTCGAGGTAGGGGTTGACCTTGGCGCAGAGCCCGCCCCGGGTGAACGGGTGGTCGGGGTTGCCGCGCAGCGCCGTCGCCCGGCCGTCCTCGACGGTGACGACCCACGAACAGGCGTCCGGGCAGTCGAGCGCGCAGGCGCCGACGACGTGCAGCGGCGCCGGTCGGGCGGGGGAGTCGGCCGTCACCGCACCAGGGTAGGACCGGCGGTGACCGGAGCGGACGACGGGATTCGAACCCGCGACCCTCACCTTGGCAAGGTGATGCTCTACCAGCTGAGCCACGTCCGCGTGGCCGGTTCCCCGGCCGCACGGCAACCCTAGCCCACCGCCCCCGGCGGGCCGTCAGCGCGGTGCGACGCGGAACACCGGCCAGCCGATCTCGGTGCGCCACGCGGCGCGGTCCGCGGTGTCCCGCGGGCCGACGAGGTAGGTCTCCCGCACGGGCCCGGCGACCGAGAGGGCGTTGGCCACGACCCAGGCGCCGAGCTCGCCGTACGTCACGTCGATGTCGTCGTGCTCCCCGTCGTGCGTGGTGACGGCGAGCTCGGCGGCGGGCAGGACGACGGGGCGCACCCGGCCCCGTCGCGGCGGGTCGGCCGTCGTGCGGTGCACGAGGACGTGACCGTGGCCCTCCTCGAAGAGGGCGTTGTCGTAGACGCCGCCGGGCGGCCCGACCGGCTCGGCCACGGCGGCGTCGAGCTCGGCCATGGCGCCGGCGTACCACGGCACGACGTCGTCGAGGGCGACGTCGTCCTCGACGGCGGCCACCGTCGTCGCCGGCACGGCGCGCACCTCGACGGCGAGCGGGGCGGGCGCGGGGTCGAGGAGGCGGCGCAGGGAGGTGACGGCGGCGCGGGTGCGCTCGAGCTGCTCCTCCAGGCGCGCCAGGTGGTCGGCGACGACGGCGGCGCGGACCTGCGGGTCGGGGGAGCCGAGGATCCGCCGGACCTCGGGCAGCGGGACGTCGAGCTCGCGGAGCCGGTGGATGACCTGTGCCGTGGCGATCTGGTCGGGCGCGTACGAGCGGTACCCGGTCGCCGCGTCGACGCGCGCCGGTTCGAGCAGGCCCGCCTCGTGGTAGCGGCGCAGCGTGCGCACGCTGAGGTGGGTCAGCCGCGAGAACTCCCCGATGGCCAGCACCCGGCCAGGATGCACCCTCCCCCCGGGGGAGGGTCCCGCGCTTGACCCGGTCGGTCCGGGAGGGGCGAGCGTGGAGCGCATGAGCGAACCCACGACCAGCCCCGCGGACCACCTGCCGCCGACCCTGCGCCGCTTCCTCGCGGCCCACGCCGCCCGGGACGCCGACGCGGCCCTGGCCTGCCTGACCCCGGACGCCGTCGTCGTCGACGACGGCACGACCTACCGTGGCGCCGAGGTGCGCCACTTCCTCGCGACGGCGGGCGCCGAGTTCACCTACACGTCGACCCTCGTGGCCGCCGAGCACCCCGAGCCCGACCGCTGGGTGGCGACGCACCGGCTCGAGGGCGACTTCCCCGGCGGGGTCGCCGTGCTGCGCTACGTCTTCGACCTCGAGGGGGAGCGGGTCGGCCGCCTCGTCATCGCGCCCTGAGGAGGCCCAGGACGACGAAGCCCAGGACGACGAAGGAGCCCGGACCGTGAGGTCCGGGCTCCTTCGTGCTGGTGGGCGATACTGGGATTGAACCAGTGACCTCTTCCGTGTCAAGGAAGCGCTCTCCCACTGAGCTAATCGCCCTCGCGTCCGACCTGCCGGCTGGGGACCGGCAGATCCGAGGTGGAGACGGGATTTGAACCCGTGTACACGGCTTTGCAGGCCGTTGCCTCGCCTCTCGGCCACTCCACCGTGAGGCCTGAGGCCTCCGAGCGGACGACGGGATTCGAACCCGCGACCCTCACCTTGGCAAGGTGATGCTCTACCAACTGAGCCACGTCCGCATGCCTCCCGGTTCCGCGTTTCCGCGGCTCCGAGCGCTCCTGAACATTAGCCGACCGATCGCGCCGGAGCCAAACCGGATCCCGGCACGGGCCATGGCCTAGCGTTCGGGGCGTGCCCGTACCGTCCCCGTCGCGCCCGGCCCGGGCGTGGTTCGCGGGTGGCGGCGGCCTGCTCGCGACGGGGCTCGCGGGCGTCACCCACGACCCGGCCGACCTCGACGGCGACGGCTTCCACGCCGTCGTCGTCACCTTCGAGGGGCGCCTGACCGCCTGGCGCTTCGACGACGTCCGGCACGCCCCGCTGCCGCCGGCCGAGGCGTCGTGGCCGGCGCAGCCGCTCGCGACGTGGACGTCCTCGCTCGACGAGGCGGCCTACCGCGCGGGCGTCGACGAGGTCCGCCGCCGGGTCCGCGAGGGCGAGGTCTACCAGGCCAACCTCTGCCGGGTGCTCGCCGCGCCGCGGCCGCAGGCCGGCGACCCGTGGGCGCTCGCGGCCCGGCTCGCCCGGGGCAACCCCGCGCCCTACGCCGCCGTCCTCGACGTCCCCGGCGGTGACGAGGGCGACGACGACGACGGCGCCTGGCTCGTCAGCGCGAGCCCCGAGCTCTTCCTGCGACGCGACGGCGACCGGCTGGCGTCGGGCCCGATCAAGGGCACCGGCGTGACCGCCGCGGACCTCACCGCCAAGGACGAGGCGGAGAACGTCATGATCGTCGACCTCGTCCGCAACGACCTCCAGCACGTGTGCGTGCCGGGCACGGTCGAGGTCAGCGCGCTGCTCGCGGTCGAGCAGCACCCCGGCCTCGTCCACCTCGTCTCGACCGTCGAGGGCCGGCTCTCGCCGGGGACGGGCTGGTCGCAGGTCCTCGCCGCGACGTCCCCGCCGGGGTCGGTGTCCGGGGCCCCGAAGAGCAGCGCCCTGCGCGCGATCGGCGACCTCGAGCCGGTGCCGCGGGGCCCGTACTGCGGCGCGGTCGGGTGGGTGGACGGCCGGACGCGCACGGCGTGCCTCGCGGTGGGGATCCGGACGTTCTGGTGGCAGGGTGGGCTGCTGCGGTTCGGCGCGGGCGCGGGCATCACGTGGGGCTCGGACGCGGCGGCCGAGTGGACGGAGACCGAGCTCAAGGCGGGCAGGCTGCTCGCCCTGGCGGCAGGGGAGGAGCACGCGTGGGCGTGACGGCCGGTGTGACGGTGTGGGTCGACGGCGAGGTCGCCGACGCCTCGACGGCGCGGGTCGCCGCGCTCGACCACGGGATGACCGTCGGGGACGGCGTCTTCGAGACCCTCGCGGTCCACGACGGCGAGCCGTTCGCGCTGACCCGGCACCTGCGCCGGCTCGAGCGGTCGGCCGGGGTGATCGCCCTGGACCTGCCGCCGGAGGAGCACCTACGCAAGGCCGTCGCGGAGACGCTCGCCGCCGCCGGGCCGCTGCCCTTCGGGCGGCTGCGGCTCACGGTGACCGGCGGTCCGGGACCGCTCGGGTCCGACCGCGGGGGAGCGGCGCCGACCGTCGTCGTCGCCGTCACCGCCGCCCGGCCCTGGCCGGACCGCGGCGGCGTCGTCGGCGTGCCGTGGACCCGCAACGAGCGCTCGGCCGTGGCGGGGGCGAAGACGACGTCCTACGCCGAGAACGTCGTCGCGCTCGCGGCGGCGACGCGGGTCGGGGCCCACGAGGCGCTGCTCGCGAACACCCGCGGCGAGCTGTGCGAGGGGACGGGCTCGAACGTCCTCGTCGTCGTCGACGGTGTCCTGCGCACCCCGCCGCTGGACTCGGGCTGCCTCGCCGGCATCACCCGGGAGCTGCTCCTGGAGTGGGCGGCCGCCGACGGGCTCGAGATCCGCGAGGAGGCGCTGCCGATGGCGGTGCTCGCGACGGCGCAGGACGTGCTCCTCACGTCGTCGACCCGCGACGTCCAGCACGTCGACGTCGTCGACGGCCGTGAGGTCGCGCCGAGCGACGCGGGACGGGCCGCCGTCGAGCTCTTCGCACGACGCCGCCGCGAGCACGTCGACCCCTGACGCGCCCCGGCCGGGACGCACGAAGCCCCCGACCGCGGTGCGGTCGGGGGCTGCGGTGCCGGTCGGCGGGCCGTCCGGGGCTCGCGTCGAGCGGGACGTGCGTCAGGCCAGGAGGCGGGCCAGCTCCGCGTCGAGGTCCAGGTGGAGGCTCTCCTCGCCGTCGGGGACGACGACGGTGGTGCGCTCGAGGAAGCGGCGGACGTCGTCCGCGCTGGCCTCGAGGACGGCCTGGCCGTCGGGGGACGTGAGGGAGATCATGAGGAGCTGGCGACCGGTGCCCCA
>JBQGCR010000583.1:0-2126 GCA_052038585.1 Kineosporiaceae bacterium | reverse complement strand
GACCCCCGCCCTGCACGTCGTGAGCGTCGACGTGGACGGCGTCGAGGGTGCCGGTGATCACCTGCGGCAGGACGAACCCCCCACCGACCGACACGGAGACCGGCGCCGCGGCGAGGGGCTCGACCCGGGCGGCGACGCGCTCACCGACGACGCGGGCCACGAGACGGTCCGCGACGAGGGCGGCGCCGGAGGAGGCGACGACGAGGCCGGCGACGACGAGGCCGGCACGGGCTGGGCGGCGGCGCGCCGGCCGCGGGGTCCGAGGGGGCATGGGTCCAGGACAGCGCCCCCGGACGGCAGACCGGCCGGAGCCGGACGTGAGGACGGTGTGAACCCCCTCAGAGAACGGCGGGAGGTCCGGCGGGCGCCGCGGGCAGGAGCACCTCGACGCTCGTGCCGGCGCCGGGAGCCGTCGTCAGGTTCACGGTGCCGCCGGCCGCCGCCGCCACCTCGGCGACGATCGCCAGGCCGAGCCCGCTCCCGCCGCCGTGCCCGCCGGTGGGGAGCGCCCCGTCCGCCGCGGCGGAGCGCGGGCCGTGGACGAAGCGCTCGAAGACCCGTCCGGCGATCTCCGTCGGCACCCCGGGCCCGCCGTCCCGGACGGTGAGCCGGACCTGCGGCGCCCCGCCGTCCTCGACCCGCTCGACCCGCACCTCGACGGGCACCTGCCAGCCCGCGTGCTGTCCCGCGTTGGCGAGCAGGTTGTCGACGACCTGGCGGGCGAGCCGGTCGTCGAGCCGGACCCGGTGCGGGGCCTCACCGGACACCGTGAGCTGGACGGGCCGGCCGGGGGTCACCGCGAGGGCGTCGGCGACGGCGGCCCGGGCGACCGCGGCGAGGTCACCCGCCGTGCCGCTCGCGTCGGCCGGTGCCGTGAGGGGAAGGGCCTCGAGCCGGGACAGGGTGAGCAGGTCCTCGACGAGCGCGGCCATCCGCCCGGCCTCGGCGTCGGCGCGGGCCAGTGCGGCCCGGTGCGCCGGCGGGGTCGCGGGGTCGCCGGCCACGAGCTGGAGATAGCCGCGCACCGTCGTCAGCGGGGTCCGAAGCTCGTGCGAGGCGTCGGCGAGGAAGTCGCGCAGGCGGGTCCGGGACGCCTCGCCGTCCGCGAGCGCCGTCCGGATCCGGGCGAGCATCTCGTGGACGGAGGTGACGAGGCGCCCGGCCTCGGTGCGGTCCCCGGGACCGGGTGGGACCGGCAGCGGGGGGTCGAGGTCGCCCGCGGCGACGCGCTGCGCGGCGGCGGTCACCCGGGCCAGCGGCCGCAGCGCCGAGCCGACGGCAGTACGCGCGAGCAGGGCGAGCAGAGTGAGGACGATGCCGGCCGTGACGAGCTCGACGAGCGCGAGCCGCCGCACCGTCGCGTCGACCGGAGCGAGCGGCAGTGCGAGGGCGACGAGGCGGCCGTCACTGTCCGCGGACACGGCGACGCGGTAGCCCATGACGGTCGCCGGGGCCCCGCCGGGTGGGGCGGCGTCGACGACGACCCCCGTGTCCAGCCCCGGTGTGGGGGCGCCGAGCCGGACCACCTCGCCACTCCTCGTGCGCACCTCGACGACGTAGTCGCCCAGCGCCACTGCGGAGCGCAGCGCGCCGGGGTCGCCGTCCGCGCCCACGCGCTCCCAACGTTCCCGGACGACGGCGGCGGCGGTCACCAGCTGGTCGTCGGTGCGGTCGAGGAGGTAGGACCGCAGGCCCACGACGCTGACGGCGGCCGCGATCGCCAGCGCACCGGCGGTCAGGACGAGCAGGAGCCCGACGAGGCTGCGGCGCAACGGGGGCCGCGGACCGGTCA
Organism: Kineosporiaceae bacterium; assembly: GCA_052038585.1. Lineage (GTDB taxonomy): Bacteria > Actinomycetota > Actinomycetes > Actinomycetales > Kineosporiaceae > JBQGCR01. Next base: position 334 of record JBQGCR010000583.1, on the reverse strand, counting down.
CCTCACGTCCCCGGAGCCGGGGGCCGCAGCACGTACCCGAAGCCGCGGACGGTGTGGATGAGCGGCGGACCCAGCGGGTCGAGCTTGCGCCGCAGGTATCCGACGTAGGTGTCGACCACGGTCGAGGCGCCCCCGAAGTCGTACCCCCAGACGTCCTCGAGGACCTGCTCGCGCGACAGCACCCGGTTGCGGTGGGTCATGAGGCAGCGCAGGAGGCGGAACTCGGTCGGGGACAGCGCGACCGGCGTCCCGGCCCGGCTCACCTGGCAGGCGGCGTCGTCGAGCTCGAGGGCACCGACGCGCAGGACGTCATCGTCCGCGGCTGCCGCGTCCG
>JBQGCR010000582.1:0-1568 GCA_052038585.1 Kineosporiaceae bacterium | reverse complement strand
ACGGACTCCACCTCGACCCGGCCGTCGTGGGCCTCGGCGATCGCGCAGACGATCGCCAGGCCCAGCCCGGACCCCTCGACGCCACGACCGGTCGACGCCCGGCCGAACCGCTCGAAGATCCGCTCGCGCTCGCCCTCGGGGATGCCGGGGCCCTCGTCGCGCACCCACAGCCGCACGCCGTCGGCCCCGACCCGGCTCCCCACGGCGACGAGCGCGAGGGGCTCGGTGAACTTCACGGCGTTCGACACGAGCTGGAGCAGGGCCTGCGTCAGGCGCTGGGCGTCCGCGTCGACGACGGCGTCGGCGCGGGCGTCGACCGACCACTCGCGCGGGCCGAGCGCCATGACCTTGTCCATGACGTCGTCGACGAGCGCCCCGAGCTCGACGGCCGCCGGACGCACGAAGTCCGGCCGGCGGGCCTTCGCCAGCAGGGTGAGGTCGTCGACGAGCCGGCTCATCCGGGCGAGCTCGTCGAGCACGAGCTCACGCGCGGCCTCCACGTCGCCCGGGTCGCGGGCGTCCATGAGCTCGAGGTGGCCCTGGACGATCGTCAGCGGCGTCCGCAGCTCGTGCCCCGCGTCGTCGAGGAACCGGCGCTGCTCCTCGAAGGAGTCCTCGAGGCGGCCGAGCATGCCGTTGAAGGCGGCCGCGACGTCGGCGACGTCGTCGTCCCCGCGGACCGCGACCCGTCCGGACATCCGGTCCGCGGCGACGTTGACGGCGGTGTCGTGCAGCTCCTCCAGCGGGCGCAGCAGCCGGGCGATCGCGAACCAGCCGACGAGGGCGAGCAGGAGCAGCGAGCCGGTGGCGACGACGGCGAAGGTCGCCGCGTTGGACCGGACGACGGCGTACTCCGGCCCGAGCAGGTGGCCGACGACGAGGAAGCCCCGCGTCGGGCCGGTCGCCGTCGACGCCGGACCAGCCAGGGAGACCGGCAGGACGACGACACGGGCGTCGCCCGAGGCCGTCCCGACGGTGCTGATGACCGGGGCGGACGCGGGCGCGGCGCTCGCGACGAGCCGGGCCACCTCCGGCTCGGACTCCAGCGCGACGGGGCGAGGGCCCACGGTGACGAAGCTCCGACCGCCCACGGCGATGCCGAGCGCGGTCTGGTGCTCCTCGGCGGCGTCGGTCTCGATGGCGAAGCGCAGCAGGTCCTCCACCGACGTCCAGGCCCGTCCCGTGCTCGGGTCCGGCTTCGCCGCGGCCGTCCGCAGGTCGTCGAGCTCCTGGCGCAGCATCGCGTCGACCCGGCCCTCGGTCGCCGAGCCCTGGAGCAGGTACGACGCGGTGCCCGTGAGGAGCAGCCCGGCCGCCGAGGCGACGAGGACCGCCGCGAGCACCTTGACCCGCACCGGCCGGAACCAGCGCCGCCGCGGCCGGTCCTCGCCCGGCACGGCCCGCCCGTCAGTCGTCGTCACCGGCGTCGTCCGCGTCGTCGTCGTCGTCCGTGTCGTCGAGGTCGTCGTCCGCGTCGTCCGGCACCGCGACGGCGGGGGGCCTGGGCACCTGCACGACGCCGGGCCGCGCGGGCGCACGCGTCGCCGTCGGCGTCGGGACGGGCGTCG
>JBQGCR010000581.1:0-3872 GCA_052038585.1 Kineosporiaceae bacterium | reverse complement strand
GTCGAGCGGCCCGTCGGGTCGTCCGGGTTGGGCCGGGTGAGCTCGTCGATGTACGGCCGGTGCAGGTCGGTCGGACGCACGCCGAAGTCGCGCTCGAGGTCGTCGAGCGACCCGTAGACGTCGACCCGCGGGTACGCCGGGTCGTCGCTCACCCAGACCGGGATCGGGCTGCCCCAGTAGCGGTTCCGGCTGATGGACCAGTCCCTGGCGTTCTCCAGCCACTTGCCGAAGGAGCCGTCCCGGATGTGGTCGGGCACCCACTGGATCTGCTGGTTCAGCTCGACCATCCGGTCGCGGAACTGCGTGACGCGGACGAACCACGAGGAGACGGCCTTGTAGATGAGCGGCTCGCCGCAGCGCCAGCAGTGCGGGTACGGGTGGTCGTAGGTCTCCTGGCGGAACAGGCTGCCGGCGGCCTTGAGGTCGGCGATGACGAGCTTGTTCGCGTCGAAGACCTGCACACCCTCGTACGCCGGCACCTCGGAGGTGAAGCGGCCGCGCGCGTCGACGGGCACGACGGGCTCGATGCCCGCGGCGTCGGTGACGACCTTGTCCTCCTCGCCGAAGGCCGGGGCGATGTGGACGACGCCGGTGCCGTCGTCCGTCGTCACGTAGTCGGCCGAGAGCACCTGGTGGGCGTTCTCGCGCCCGGCGAAGAAGGCGAACGGCGGCACGTAGTGCGAGCCGAGCAGGTCGGCGCCGGTGAGCCGGGCGACGACGCGGTCGGCGGCGTCGTCCCCGAGCTCGCGGGCGTAGTGGCCCAGGCGCGCCTCGGCGAGCACGTACCGGCGGTCGGCGTCGTCGGCGTCCGTGACGACGACGTAGTCGATCTCCGGGTGCACGGCCATCGCGAGGTTGCTCGGCAGCGTCCACGGCGTCGTCGTCCAGATGAGGGCGTGGGCGCCGGCGGCCGGTCCGTCGGTGAGCTCGAAGGCGACGGTGACGGCGGGGTCCTGCCGCTGGCGGTAGACGTCGTCCATCCGCGTCTCGGTGTTGCTCAGCGGCGTCTCGCAGCGCCAGCAGTAGGCGAGCACCCGGAAGCCCTCGTAGACCAGACCCTTGTCCCACAGGGTCTTGAAGGCCCACATGACGCTCTCCATGTAGTCCAGGTCGAGCGTCTTGTAGTCGTGCTCGAAGTCGACCCAGCGGGCCTGGCGCTGGACGTACTCCTCCCAGTCCTTCGTGTAGCGCAGGACCGAGGTCCGGCACGCCTCGTTGAACCGGTCGACGCCCATGGCCTCGATCTCGGACTTGTGCGTGATCCCGAGCTGCTTCTCCGCCTCGACCTCGGCGGGCAGGCCGTGGCAGTCCCAGCCGAAGCGCCGCTCGACCCGCTGGCCGCGCATCGTCCGGAAGCGCGGCACGACGTCCTTGACGTAGCCGGTGAGCAGGTGGCCGTAGTGCGGCAGGCCGTTGGCGAAGGGCGGGCCGTCGTAGAAGACGAACTCGTTCGCCCCGTCGGTGCCGGCGGCGCGGTTCTCGACGCTCGCGACGAAGGTGCCGTCGGCGTCCCAGTACGCGCGCACGCGGTCCTCGATCTCGGGGAACCGGGGGCTGCTGACGAGGGACGAGCCGTCGACCTGGGGGTACGTCATCGCTTCTCCTGCACGTGTGCCGCCTGCGCTGCCTCGTGCGAGGACGACGACGCCCGGGTGGCCGGGCGGCACCGCGGTACCACCTCGCTTGCCGCCCCGGTGCTGCTGGGGCGACCGCTCTGGTCTCGGCTGTGACGGGCCTGCCCGTCCGGTTCTACTGAGCCCCTCGCGGGACCGTTCTTCCGGAGGCTCGCCGGTGATGGCCGGGTCGACGCCTGTGAGCCCATCCTAACGGCCCGCCGCCACCCGTTTCTTCCCGCCACGACGGGCATGATCACCGACACCAGGTGCATGATCACGGGGATGTGGGGGTGGCTTGTCTAGCCTGGGGGCGTGGTGGCGGGGTGAGCGGGGGGCGGGGGCCGCGGCTCTGGCCGTTCTACGTCGGCGGGTTCCTCGGGCCGTTCGGCGGGGCGGTGACGACGCCGATGCTGCCCGAGCTCGCCGACGGGCTCGGGACGAGCGTGACGACGGCGGCCGCCGCGATGACCGCCTACCTGCTCCCCTTCGCCGCCCTCATGCTCGTCTCCGGCACCCTCGCCGAGCAGTGGGGCCGGGCCCGGTCGGTGCAGGTCGCCTACGTCGTCTACGCCGCGGCCTCGCTCGTGTGCGCGCTCGCGCCCGGCATCGGGGTCTTCCTCGCCGGCCGGGCGCTCCAGGGGTCGGCGAACGCCTTCACCTCCCCCCTGCTCGTCGCCGCGATCTCCGACGCCGTCCCGCGGTCGGGGCTCGGTCGGGCCCTCGGCCGGTACGGGGCGCTCCAGGCCGCCGGGCAGGCGTTCGCGCCGCTCGTCGGCGGCGTCGCCGGGGCGGTCGACTGGCGGCTCGCCTTCGTGACGAGCGCGGTCGTCGCCGGGGCGCTGGCGTTCGCGCCGCCGCGGGACCACCCGCGGGACGACGACGAGGAGCCGCTCTCGGCCGGGCAGCGCTGGCGCGCCCTGGCCAACGCCCGTCTCGCCCGGGCGTGCGGCGTCGCGTTCGGGCTCTACCTGTCGACGAGCGGGCTCATGCTGCTCGTCGCGCTCCTCGCCGGCGACCGGTTCGGTCTCGACCCGGAGCAGCGGGGGCTCGTCGTCGCGGCCTTCGGCGTCACCGGGCTGGCCGCGGGCGGGCTGCTCGGCCGGCTCGCCGACCGGCTCGGCCTGCGGCGCTTCGGCACCGTCGCCCTGCTCGCCTTCGCGGGGCTGACCGCCGCCGCGGGCTGGTCGCCCGCCGTCTGGGCGCTCGTCGCCGCCATGGCCCTCGGCGGTGCCGCGTCGACGGCGGGCCGGGTCGTCGTCAACACCCTCGCCGTGACGAGCACGCCGGCCAACCGCGGCGGCGCGACGTCGATGACCCTGTCGTGGCAGTTCCTCGGCAGCGCCCTCGCGCCGGTCGCCCTGCTGCCCGCCTACGCCGCCGACGCCGGTCTGGGTTTCGTCCTCACCGCCGTCGGCGCGCTGGTCGGCGCGGCGGTCGTCGCCGCGGCGCCCGTCCGGCGCTGAGGACCGTTGCCCGGGCACCGTCCTGGGGCGATGATGAGCCATGGCCGAGAACCGGTTCGCGACGTCCCTCGAGGCGCTCGAGAAGAGCGCCCACGTGCCCGACGAGGAGCAGGTCGCCGAGATCGCCGAGGACCCCGCCGAGTCCCCGGTCAGCCCCGACGCGCTCAACCGCATGCGCGCGGTGAGCATCGAGCACAACTTCCGCTGGTAGCCCGCGAGGTCGGTCGAGCGCGAGGTCAGTCGAGCGCCAGGTCAGTCCAGCGCGAGATCAGTCCAGAGCGAGGTCCGCCGCGAGCACGGCGTCGTGCTCGCGGGCGAAGTCCGCGAACGCCTGGGTGCCGCCCTGCTGCCGGTGCCGCGCCGCGAGCGCCACGCGGGTGCCCCGCTCGGGCCACGACTCGGGCTCCCAGAACCGGCTGCGGCGGAACGCCTTCGCGCAGTGCACGAAGGCGGCCTCGACCCGGACGACGAGCGCGACCCGCGGCCGGCGCAGCTCGGCCGGGAACCGCTCGAGCACGTCGTCGTCGGTCGTCACCCACGCGCCGCCGTCGACGCGCAGGGTGTCGGACTGCCCGGGGACGACGAACAGCAGCCCCGCGTGCGGGTTCTCCACGACGTTGCGCAGCGAGTCGAGCAGGTTGTTGCCGACGAGGTCCGGCAGCGCGAGGTGCCGGTCGTCGAGCGGGACGACGAATCCGGGCGGCCCGCCCCGCGGGGAGACGTCGCAGCGGCCCTCGGCGTCGCTCGTCGCGAGGAGCACGAACGGGCTGGCGGCGACCACCGCGCGCAGGCC
>JBQGCR010000580.1:0-8612 GCA_052038585.1 Kineosporiaceae bacterium | reverse complement strand
CGCGCTCGTCGGCCCGCGCAAGATCGTCCTCGCCGACGAGCCGACCGGCGCCCTGGACTCGACGACCGGCGAGGCGGTCATGCGGGTGCTGCGCGCCCGGGTGGACGCGGGCGCCGCGGGCATCCTCGTCACCCACGAGGCGCGCTTCGCCGCGTGGGCGGACCGGGTGCTCTTCCTGCGCGACGGCGTCGTCGTCGACACCTCCGGCCCGACGCCGGGCCCCGAGTCCCTGCTCGCCCCGACCCAGCCGCCGCTGCCGCCGCGCCGCGGCCGGCACGGCTGAGGCCCGCGCCGTGCTCGGCCGGTCCCCGTCCTGGCGTGCCGCGCTGCGGATCGCCCGTCGCGACGCCTGGCGCAACAAGGGTCGCAACCTCCTCGTCGCCCTGCTCGTCGCCCTGCCCGTCTTCGCGGTGAGCGTCGTCGACGTCGTCGCCCGCACCGAGCAGCTCGACCCGCGCGAGAAGGTCACCTCCGTCCTGGGGACGACGGCGCAGGCGCTCGTCGTCACCGCGGACGACAGCGGCGGCCGGGTGTTCCAGGACCCGCTGGGGCAGGGGTACGGCTCGGCCGTCGGAGTCGCCTCCGAGGACTCCTCGGCGCGCCTGCGCACCTGGCAGCAGACCGAGGAGGCCGTCGCGGCCGCGCTGCCGGAGCGCGACACGCTCGTCCGGCGCCTCGACTGGTACGCCGGGCCGCGCGCCCGGGTGGACGACCGGTCCGTCTACACGACGTGGCGCGAGCTCGACCTCACCGCCGCGGGGCTCGACGGCCTGTACGACGTCGTCGACGGCCGGGCCCCGCAGCGGGCCGGCGAGGTGGCCGTCGACGGCGTCCTGGCCCGGGCGACCGGGCTCGCGGTCGGGGACCGGTTCCGCAGCGCGTGGGACGGCCGCGCGGACGCCCCCGCCGGGGGCGCCGAGCTCGTCGTCACCGGGATCGTGCGGACGAGCGGCGACGCCGCGGGGGCCGTCTACGGCGCGCCCGGCACGCTGCTGCCCGACGGCCTCGGCCCCGGGGACGGCCAGGCCTCCTGGTACGTCGTCGGCCCGACCCGCGTGACGTGGGACGACGTCCTCGCGCTCAACGACGTCGGGGCCGCCGTCACGAGCCGGGCCGTCGTCCTCGACCCGCCGGCGCCGGACCGGGTGCCGCAGGAGGCGCGCGACGTCGGCCCGGGGACCTCGGTGACGAGCGGCGCCGTCGTCGCGACCGCCGTCGCCGTCGGGCTCACCCTGCTCCAGATCGCGCTGCTCGCCGGGCCGGCCCTGGCCGTCGGCGCGCGGCGCAACCAACGCATGCTCGCGGTCGTCGTGTCCACCGGCGGGGAGCGCAAGCACGCCCGCCGGATCGTCCTGGCGAACGGGCTCGTCGTCGGGCTGGTGGCCTCGGCGGTCGCCGCGGTGCTCGGGGCCGCGGCGGCCGCGGGGCTGGTCTCCTGGCTGCTGCGCCGGCAGCTCATGACCGCCCCGGGGGTCGACGTCCACGTGCTCGACCTCGTCGGGCTCGTGCTCGTCGGCGGGCTCACGGCGATGGCGGCCGCGCTCGTCCCGGCGCGGCAGGCGGCGCGGCTCGACGTCGTCGCCGCGCTCACCGGGCGGCGCCCGGCCGAGTCGGTGCGCCGGCACGTCCCCGTCCTCGGGGCGCTCGCCGCGGCGGTGGGGATCGCGATGAGCGTCTGGGGGGCGGCGACGCGCTCGACCGTCGTCCTCGTCCTCGGGATCGCCCTGACGCAGGTCGGGCTCGTGGCGCTGTCCGGCGCCGTCGTCGTCCTCGCGTCCCGGCCGGCCCGCCGGCTCGGGCTCGCGCCGCGGATGGCGCTGCGCGACGCGGCCCGCCAGCGCGGGCGCACCGCGCCGGCGGTGGCGGCCGTCATGGCGGCGATCGCCGGGGGGCTCGCCGCGCTCGTCTTCGTCGGCTCGCAGGACGCCCACGACCGGGCCGCCTACCAGCCGAACCTCGCGCTCGGGGCGGCGCAGGTCTTCGTCACCGGGGGCGACGGGACGCTGTCCGCGGCACCGGCGGAGCTCGCGGCGGCCGAGCGGGCGCTGCGCGAGACCCTCCCCGTCGACACCGTGGTGCCCTCCGTGCGGCTCGTCACCGACGGCACCCAGGTCGTCCTCCAGCCGTTCCCGGCGCCGGGCCAGGCGTGCCCGCTGCCGACCGACCGCGAGCCGACCCGGGCCGAGATCGCCGCGGCGGACTCCGACCCCCGGTGCCGGCCCCGGCCGCTGCCCGCCGGGGTCACGTCGACCGGCTTCGGCGACCTCGTCGACGGGGACGGCCGGCTGCTCACCGCCGTCGCCGGACCGCAGGACCCGGCCGACGTCGCCACGCTGCGGGCCGGGAAGGTCCTCCTGCCCGACGCGACGAACCTCTGGCCGGACGGCACCGTCCGGCTGGCGCCCGTGGACCCGACCGGGACGGCCCAGCCGTCGGTCGACGACGCGGTGTCGCTGCCCGCCGCCGTCGCCCAGGGCGCCCACCGGACGGGCGGGCTCGTCGTCCCGCCGTCGCTCGTCGGACGGCTCGCCGGCGTCGCCGCCGCCACCGAGGGCGTCGTCGCGACGACGACGCGGGTCCCGGACGGCGACGAGGCCGACCGCCTCCAGGCCGCGGTGGAGGACCTCGCCGTGGCCGGGACCGCGTACTCCCTCGTCGAGCGCGGCTACGTGAGCACCTACGGCTACGGGCTGCTCGCGCTCGTCGGGGCGGCGCTCGTCGTCGCCCTCGTCGGGTCGCTCACCGCGGTGGGGCTCGCGCGGGCGGAGAGTCGGCAGGACGCCTCGACCCTCGCCGCCGTCGGGGCGTCGCCCGGGCTGCGCCGCAGGCTCGCCGCCGCGCAGGCCGGCGTCGTCGTCGGCCTCGGCACCGCCCTCGGGACGGTCGCCGGCGCGCTCATGGGGTGGTGCCTCGTCCGCCTGCAGGGCGAGGCCGCGGGCGTGCAGACGGCGGGCGGCGTCGTGACCTTCGAGGGGACGGGGTCGTGGGACCTCGTCGTCCCGTGGCCGTTCGTCGCGGCGCTGCTCCTCGGCATCCCGGCGCTCGCCGTCGGGCTCGCCTTCGTCACGACCCGGTCCCGGCTCGAGGTGGTCCGGCAGCCGGCGTTCTGAGGCGACGTCCCGTCCGGTTCGTTACGGTCGGGAGGTGGACGGCTTCGACGCGCTCCTCGCCCACGCCGCCTCGGCGGCCGCGACGTACCGGCGGACGGCTGCGAGCGGCCGGGTCGGGCCGAGCGGGACGCCCGAGCAGGTCGCGGCGGCCTTCGCCGGGCCGCTGCCGGAGGGGCCGACACCGGCCGGGACGGTGGTCGACGACCTCGTCGCCGCGGCCGGCCCGGGGCTCGTCGCGACGACCGGGCCCCGCTACTTCGGCTTCGTCACCGGCGGCTCCCTGCCGGCCGCGACGGCGGCCGACGTCCTCGCCGCCGGCTGGGACCAGAACGGGTACACCGCCGTCATGTCGCCGGCCGCGGCGGCGGCCGAGGCGGCCGCGGGCGCGTGGGTCACCGAGCTGCTCGGGCTGCCGGGCTCGGCGTCGGTCGGGTTCGTCACCGGCGGGCAGGCGGCGAACACCGTCGGCCTCGCCGCGGCCCGCCACCACGTCCTCGCGCAGGTCGGCTGGGACGTCGAGGCGGACGGGATCGTCGGGGCGCCGGCCGTGCGGTGGCTCGCCGGGCGGGAGCGGCACGCGACCGTCGACCGGGCGCTGCGGCTGCTCGGGTACGGCACCCGCGCGCTCGAGACCGTCGACGTCGACGGCCAGGGCCGCACCGACGTCGGCCACCTCGCGCGGACCCTGGAGTCGGCGCCCGCCGGGCCGGCCGTCGTCGTCCTCCAGGCCGGCAACGTCAACACCGGTGCGTGCGACGACCTCGCCGCGGGGATCGAGGTCGCGCACCGGCACGGCGCCTGGGTGCACGTCGACGGGGCGTTCGGGCTCTGGGCGGCGGCCGCGCCCGCGCGCCGGCACCTCGTCGCCGGGCTCGAGGCGGCCGACTCGTGGGCCACCGACGCGCACAAATGGCTCAACGTGCCGTACGACAGCGGCCTCGCGATCGTCTCCCGGCCCGACGTCCACGCCCGCGCCGTCTCCTACGCCGCCGCCTACCTCGGGCCGTCCGCCGGGTCCGGCTCGCTCGGCGACCTTGTCCTGGAGAGCAGCCGGCGCGCCCGTGGCTTCGCCGTGTGGGCCGCGGTCCGCGAGCTCGGCCGCTCCGGCGTCGCCGACCTCGTCGAGCGGTGCTGCGTCCTGGCGGCCCGGTTCGCCGACGGGCTGCGGGCCGGGGGCTGCGAGATCGGCAACGACGTCGTCCTCAACCAGGTGCTCGTCTCCTTCGGCGACGACGCGACGACCGACGCCGTCGTCGCCGGCGTCCAGGCCGACGGCACGTGCTGGGCGGGCGCGACGACGTGGCGGGGCCGGCGGTGGATGCGGGTCTCGGTGTCGAACTGGTCGACGACGGCCGACGACGTCGACGCCTGCGTCGCAGCGATCCTGCGCGTCGCGTCGGACTGAGGTTCGCGGGCGGGGATCCGGGGTAGGTCGCAGGCATGCGGTACAGGAGCGGACCGCGGGCGCTGTGGCTCGTGCGGCACGGGCAGAGCGAGGGCAACGTCGCGCGGGACGCGGCGGACCGCGACGGGCTGGAACGGGTCGAGCTGCCCGTGCGCGACGCCGACGTCCCGCTGTCCGACCTCGGGCGGCGGCAGGCGGAGGCGTTCGGGCACTGGCTCGGCGCGCAGCCGCGCGAGAAGCAGCCGACGACGGTCCTCTGCTCGCCGTACCTGCGCGCCCGGCAGACGGTGCGGCGGATCCTCACGAGCGCCGGCGGGGACCTCGCGCGGCTCGAGGTCGACGTCGACGAGCGGCTGCGCGACCGGGAGATGGGCGTCCTCACCGACCTCACGTGGAACGGCATCACCGCCCTGCACGCCGAGGAGGCGGACCGCGCGCGCCGGCTCGGCCGGTACTACCACCGGCCGCCCGGCGGGGAGTCCTGGGCGGACATGACGCTGCGGCTGCGGTCGGTGCTCGCCGACGTCGCGCTGCACCTGGCCGACGAGCGGGTTCTCGTCGTGGGGCACGACGTGCCGATCCAGCTCGTCCGGGCGATCGTCGAAGGCCTTGACGAGAAGGAGCTCGTCGCGCTCGCGACGGGGACGGCGTACGCGAACTGCGGGCTCACCGCGTTCGAGCGGACGACGTTCGACGACGGCAGCCAGGGGTACGACCGGGTCGCGTACAACTGGACCGCTCCCGTCGAGTCGGAGGGCGAACCCGCGACGGAGGAACCCGATGAGCGAGCGCCCGGCGGAGAGCTCGGCACCGCGACCGGCTGAGGTCGTCACCCCGAACCTGCTGCGGCAGTGGCCGTTACCCGCGCCCGGGGACAGCAAGGACGCCCGCGGCGGCGTGCTCGTCGTCGGCGGCTCGGTCGGCACCCCCGGGGCCGTGCTGCTGTCCGGGATCGCCGCCCTGCGCGCCGGGGCCGGCCGGCTCCAGCTCGCGGTCGCCGAGCCCGCCGCCGTCGCGGTGTCGGTGGCGGTGCCCGAGGCGCGCGTCGTCGGCATCGACGCCGACGGGCTCGACCCCGGGCTCGTCGGCAAGGCCCACGTCGTCTGCGTCGGTCCCGGCGTCGGCGACCCGGACAGCGCCGCCACCCTGCTCGCGCAGTGCCTGCCGCACGTCGGCGAGCGCGCGCACGTCGTCCTCGACGCCCTCGCCCTCGTCGCGCTCGGTACGGACCCCTCGCTCGGCGGCCCGGTCGAGGGACGCCTCGTCGTCACCCCGAACGCCGGCGAGGCCGCCGCGCTGCTCGGGGGCGACCCGCCGCAGGGTCCGGACGAGCAGGCCGAGGCGGCCCGCGAGATCGCCCGGCGCTACCGCTGCGTCGCGAGCGTGCGCCAGCACACCGCGGGCCAGGACGGCCGGACGTGGTCCGACGGCTCCGGCGCCGCCGGCCTCGGGACCTCCGGCAGCGGCGACGTGCTCGCCGGGCTCGTCGCCGGGCTGCTCGCGCGCGGCGCGTCCGGCGAGCAGGCGGCGGTCTGGGGCACGCACCTGCACGCGACGGCGGGCGAGCGGCTCGCGTCCCGGATCGGGCCGCTGGGCTACCTCGCCCGCGAGCTGCTCGACGAGGCGCCGGTGGTGCTCGCCGAGCTCTGCGGCTGAGCGGCCTCCAGCAGCAGCACGCGGGTCGCGCGGACGTCCCGGTCCTCGAGGGTGCGCAGCACCGGGACGTCGTACGCCGCCAGCTCGGTCAGGCCCGTTCGCGGCAGGTAGGCCCGGCCGGGGTCGCCGACGAGCACGGTCGCGCCGCCGGCTGCCGCGGCGGCGAGGAACGGCCCGACGGCGGCGACCATGTCGCGGTCGTAGTAGACGTCCCCGGCGAGGACGACGTCGACGGCGCCGCCCGCCAGCCGCTCCGCCGGCCCGGGCCCGGTCGCCGTGAGGTCGGCGAGCAGCCCGTGGACCGTGACGCCGTTGGCCGCGGCGTTGACCTCCGTGGCCGCGACGGCGACGGGGTCGACCTCGACGGCGACGACCGCCGCCGCCCCGGCCCGCGCCGCGGCGATCGCGACGACGCCTGCGCCGCAGGCGAAGTCGAGCACGCGGCGTCCGGCGACGAGGTCGGGGTGGTCGAGCACGTACCGGGCGAGCGCCTGCCCGCCCGCCCAGGCGAAGGCCCAGAACGGCGGCGGCTGCGCCGTCCCCGCCCGCTCCTCGGTGCGCTCCCAGAGCTCCATCAAGTCGTCCGCGGTGCGCAGGACGAGCTCGGGGACGAAGGGGACCGGGCGGAGCACGGTGACGGCGCGGAGGAAGTCGGCGTCGGCCGCCGTCCGCCCGTCGTCGTCCGCGTCCACCACGGGGTCAGTCTCGCAGCCCCGTCCCGGCGCGCCGTCCGTGATCACCGTCGCGGTCTGCGTGATCACCGTCGCGGAGTGCATGATCGCCGGGGTGGGGGTAGGGGGCGACGCATGAGGATGCGTTCCGTCGCCGTCACCGCACTCACCGTCGTCGCCCTGGGCCTGTCGGGGTGCGCCGACGGGCGGACGCCGTCGTCGGACGGCTCGCCCGGAGCGGGCGGTCCGCGACCGGCCGACACCCTGCCCGCGCCGACGGGCATCGTCGAGCCGTCGTTCGGCCCGCCGGCCTCGGGCGACTTCACGGACGCGGACGTCGCGTTCGCCCAGCAGCTCGTCCAGCTCGACACCCTCCTCGTGCAGCTGTCCGAGCACACGGTGGACGCCACACGGGACGGCCGGGTGCGCACCCTCGCCGCGACGCTGCGCGCGACGTCGCAGCCGCGGGCGCTCACGGCGTCGGGCTGGCTCCAGGGCTGGGGCGAGGACGTGCCGGGCCGCCCGGTCATCCCCGCCGACGAGGAGGCGCCGACGCAGACCGACACCCCGATGCCCGGCCCGACCCCGTCCGGCGACCTCGCCGACAAGGAGGGCGGCGAGGGCGTCGACGCCGACAAGCGCCCCGGCATCACCCGGACCTCCAGCCCGGAGCCGACGGCGCCCGGGCTGCTCGACGACGCCGCCGTGGAGCGGGTCGCCAAGGCCGAGGGCGACGCGGTGGACCCGCTCTACCTCGACGCCGTCGAGACCCTCGCCGACGGCCTGGCTCGCATCGCCGCCACCGAGCAGGTCAACGGCGCCAACCTCCAGGCGAAGGCCCTCGCCGGCCAGATCGCCGCGCAGACCGAGCAGCTGACGACGGACCTCGCCGCCGCACGCCGCCCCTCCTCCCCGTGATCACCGTCCCCAGGCCCATGATCACGGGGTGAGGTCCGGGCGATCCCTTGCGTGGGTTACCGGCGAGTAGCATCATGTGGGTTACCGGCGGGTAACGTGAGCGCGCTCACGCCGCCGCGAGTCCCCCTCGCCCCGGGCGGTACGCCCGGCTCACGGAAGGCCCCGCGAACACATGAGCCACTACCGCCCCAACGTCCGCGACCTCGAGTTCAACCTCTTCGAGGTCTTCGGCCGCGGCGAGGTCCTGGGCACCGGACCGTACGAGGACGTCGACGAGGCGACCGCCCGCGAGATGCTCGCCCACATGGCGCACCTGGCCACCGAGGAGCTCGCGCCGTCCCTGCTCGACTCCGACCGCAACCCGCCGGTCTACGACCCGGCGACGTACTCGGTGACGCTGCCCGAGAGCTTCAAGAAGAGCTACCGCGCGTTCGTCGACGCCGAGTTCTGGCGGATGGACCTGCCCGTCGAGCTCGGCGGCACCCCGGTCCCGCCGTCGCTGCGCTGGGCGCTCAACGAGATGGTGCTCGGCTCGAACCCGGCCGTGCACATGTTCGCCTCGGGCTACCCGTTCGCGCACATCCTCCACCGGCTCGGCACCGACTACCAGAAGCAGCTCGCCACGCTCATGGTCGACCAGGGCTGGGCCTGCACGATGGTCCTCACCGAGCCCGACGCCGGCTCCGACGTCGGAGCCGGCCGCACGAGGGCGGTCCAGCTCGAGGACGGCCGCTGGCGCATCGAGGGCGTCAAGCGGTTCATCACGAGCGCCGAGTCCGACGTGCACGACAACGTCATGCACCTCGTGCTCGCCCGTCCCGAGGGCGCCGGCCCCGGCACCAAGGGCCTGTC
>JBQGCR010000579.1:0-3610 GCA_052038585.1 Kineosporiaceae bacterium | reverse complement strand
GGGGGGGGGCCCCCCCCCCGCCCCCCCCGGGGGGGGGCCCCCCCCCCCGCCCCCCCGCCACGGCGAGGGCGATGACGTCGGCCGCGAGCCGTCCGGCGTGCGTCAGCGGCAGCCCGTGCGGTCCCCCGCGGACGACGTCGAGGCGTGCACCCGGCACCGCGGCCGCCGTGGCCCGGCCGCACGCGTCGAGGGCGCGCTCGCGTCGTCGTCGAGACGAGCACGAGCCGGGCGACGCGCTCGTCGCCGCAGCGGCGGAGCATGCGGTCCGCCTCGGCGCCACGGCGAGCCGGACGCCGCTGCGGGTGACGACGCCGTCGGTCGTGGTGCTGGTCATCGGGTCTCCTCGGGTCGGCGGGTGTGCCGCCGGCAGCGTGCCCGGGTCGGCGGAGGCCGGTCGATGACCTCGCAGGTAGGTGGACGGGTGCACCGGCGCCGCTACGGTCGGCCCGTGACCTCCTCGACGACGGACGGCCCGGGCGGCGTCGGTACGCTCCTGCGCACGTGGCGCCGGCACCGGCGCCTGACCCAGCTGGAGCTCGCCGGGCGGGCCGGGGTGTCGCCGCGCCACCTGAGCTTCCTCGAGACGGGCCGGGCCCGGCCGAGCCGCGAGATGGTCCGACGCCTCGCCGGCGAGCTCGGCGTGCCGGCCCGGGCCTGCAACGAGCTGCTCCTCGCGGCCGGCTTCGCGCCCGTCCACGCGCAGCACGGCCTGGCCGACGAGCCGATGCGGGCCGTCCGGGAGGCCGTGGACCTCGTGCTGCGCGGGTTCGAGCCGTACCCGGCCGTCGTCGTCGACCGGTCGTGGACGCTCGTCGCGGGCAACGCCGGCGTCGGGGTGCTCACCGCGGGAGCGGACCCCGCTCTTCTCGCCCCTCCGGTCAACGTGCTGCGGCTGGCCCTGCACCCGCGCGGCATGGCGCCGCGGATCGTCAACCTCGCGCAGTGGCGGGCGCACGTCCTGCACCGGCTCGCCCGGGACGCCGACGCCACGGCCGACCCCGTCCTGCACGACCTGCACCGCGAGCTCGCCGGCTACCCCGGCGGCGAGTCGGCGGACGGGCCGGGGACGCTCGTCGCGGTGCCGCTGCGGGTCCGGCACGGCGCCGGCGAGCTGTCCTTCGTCAACACCGTCACCGTCTTCGGCACGGCGGTCGACGTCACCGCCGCCGAGCTGAGCATCGAGGCGTTCCTGCCGGCGGACGAGGCGACGGCGGCCGTGCTCCGGGCGGCGGTGGGCTAGCAGGTCCCGCGAGCCGCGCGGCCCTACGGCAGCGGCTCGAGGTGCGTGTGCACGGTGGCGCCGGGGAGCGCGGCGCACACCTCGTGCTCGATGCGGTCGACGAGGTCGTGCCCGCGCAGGACGGTCCAGTCCCCCGGCACCCGGACGGTCACCGAGACGAAGCGCTGCCGCCCGGACTCCCGGGTGCGCAGGTCGGCGAAGGCGACGTCGTCCGCGACGAAGCCGTCGAGCACCCGCCGGACGGTCGCGACGTCCTCCGGCGGAAGCGTCGCGTCGAGCAGCGACCGCACCGACTGGGCCACGAGCCGGTAGCCGGTGACGAGGATGTTCCCCGCGACGGCGATGGCGACGAGCGGGTCGAGGCGCTCCCAGCCGGTCAGGGCGACGAGCAGGACGCCGACGACGACGCCCGCCGACGTCCAGACGTCGGTGAGCAGGTGCTTGCCGTCGGCGACGAGGGTGGCCGAGCGGTGCGTCCGGCCGGTGCGGACGAGGAGGACGCCGACGACGCCGTTGAGCACCGAGGCGCCCACCGAGATCGCCAGGCCGACGCCGACGCTCTCCAGCGGCTGCGGCTCGACGAGCCGCTGCACCGCCGTGACGACGATGAAGGCGGCCGCGCCGAAGATGAGCAGCCCCTCGACGCCGGCGGAGAAGTACTCGGCCTTGCCGTGCCCGTAGTCGTGGTTGTGGTCGGCCGGGCGCCGGGCCACGGTCAGGGCGACGAGCGCGAGGACGGCCGCGACGAGGTTGACGCCGGACTCCGCGGCGTCGGACAGCAGCCCGACCGAGCCGGTGACGAGCCACGCGACGGTCTTCAGCCCGATCGTCACGACGGCGGTCGCCACCGACAACCAGGCCCAGCGCTCCAGGCGCGGCTCCTGCGCGGGCCCCGTCGCCGTCGTCACGGCCCCAGCGTGGCACAGCAGTGGATCGTCCTCGGCACCGCTGTGCCCGCGGACGGACCGCGACCGGGCACCGCGCGGGCACGTCCCGGACGCACCCGCCGGCGGGCCGTCTACTGGATGAGGTCGAAGATCTTGAAGATCGGCATGTAGAGCGCTATGATCATCGACCCGACGATGCCGCCGAGCACCGCGATCATGAGCGGCTCCATGAGCGCGGTGAGGGACTCCGTCGTCGCCTCGACCTCGGCGTCGAAGAACTCGCCGATCTTGTAGAGCATCGTGTCGAGGGCACCGGTGTCCTCGCCGACGGCGAGCATCTGGACGACCATCGCCGGGAAGACCGGGTGGTCGGCGAGCGGCGCGGTGAGGGTCTCGCCGTTGCGGACGCTCGACTGCACGTCGCGGATCGCGTCGGCGAGGACCATGTTGCCGGTGGTGTCCGCGACGATGTCGAGGGCCTGGAGGATCGGGACGCCGGCGCGGGTCATCGCCCCGAGGTTGCGGGAGAACCGGCTCAGCGCCACCTTGCGCAGCAGCGGCCCGAAGACCGGCAGGCGCAGCTTGAGCGGGTCGACGACGCGGCGCACCCGCTCCTCGTGCCGCACCCGGGCCCACACCAGCGCCGTCCCGACGCTCACGGCGAGCATGACGGGGACCAGCCACTTCATCTGCGCCGAGAGGAAGACGAGCACCTTGGTCGGTGCGGGCAGGTCGCCGCCGAGGTCGGTGAACATGCCCTCGAACACCGGGACGATGAAGACGAGCATGCCGACGACGGCGAGCACGGCCATGACCATGACGACGACGGGGTAGGTCATCGCCGACTTGATCTTGCCGCGGAGCTTGACCTCCTTCTCGTAGTTGTCGGCGATCTGCTCGAGCGTCTGGTCGAGGAAGCCGCCGACCTCGCCGGCGCGGCACATGTTCACCATGAGCGGCGGGAAGACCCGGGGGTGCCGGGCGAGGGCGTTGGACAGGGCGCTGCCCCCCTCGACGTCCGTGCGGACCTCGGCGAGGACCTTGCGCAGCCCCTGGCTCTCGGTCTGGTCGGCGAGGATCGTCAGGGCCCGCAGCAGGGACAGGCCCGAGTCGATCATCGTGGCGAACTGGCGGCTCATGATGGCGAGGTCCTTGAGCCCGACCTTGTTGCCGCCCGGGAGGTGGATCTCCCGGTTCATGCCGGTGCCCGCCTCCTTGATGCTCACCGGGGCGTAGCCCATCCCGCGCAGCTTCTGCACGAGCGCGGCCTCGCTCGCCGCCTCGAGCTTGCCGTTGTGGAGCTTGCCCGCCGCGTCGCGGACCGCGTACTCGTAGCTCTTCGTCGCCGTCGCCATGTGCGCTCTCCTCAGCGGCCCGTGAGGCGGTTGAAGTCCTCGACGTGGTGGCACTTCTCCAGGCCCTGCTCGTAGCTGATCCGCCGCGTGCGGACGAGCTCGGCGAGGTGCTGGTCCATCGTGTGCAT
>JBQGCR010000578.1:0-2229 GCA_052038585.1 Kineosporiaceae bacterium | reverse complement strand
AGTGGCTAACCGGCGTGGCGCCGCTGCCGGTGCCGGTCGGCGTCGACGGCGCCGGCGCGAGCCCGGGCACCCGCCGACGCGGCTGACCCGGACCCGCCACGCCGCGCCCGCCGCACCCCGCATCCCGCCGAGTCGCGCGCTACACCGCAGTAAGTGACGCTGGAGCGACACTTCCTGCGGTGTAGCGCGCGACTGGGCGGGATGCGGGGTGCGGCGCGCGCGGCGGGGCCCACGCAGGTCAGGCGCGGCGGCGGGTGCCCGGGCTCGCGCCGGCGCCGTCGACCCCGACGGGCACCGGCAGCGGCGCCACGCCGGTCAGCCACTTGCGGTAGCGGACCCGGTCGCCCCAGCGCGCGAGCTCGTCCCAGAGCGCGGCGTGCGCGGCCCACGGCAGCGGGTCGGCGCCGGAGCGCCACGACGCGCCGAACGACACCCACACCGGCACCCAGCCCTCGGCGTCGTCCCAGGCGCCGCGCCGCGCCATGAGGACGCGTCGCCGGTACTGGAAGGCCCGCCGCGGGCCGTCGCCCGGCACGGGCGCGGTCGCCATCGGCCAGACCCGCAGGTCGAGGTGCATGAGGGCGACCTCGAGCGCGCCGAGGACCGCCGGGTCGACGAGGACCGTCGCGACGTTCTCGTGGGGCGGGCGGGTCATCACCGCACCGTAACCCCGGGCACCGACGCCCGTCACGCCCCTCCCGCGGGGCGGTCGCTCAGGCGTCGAGCTGCACGACGACCGGCGCGTGGTCGCTCGCGCCCGTGCCCTTGCGCTCCTCGCGGTCGATGGCGGCCCCCGCGACGCGCGCCGCGAAGGACGGCGAGCCGAGGACGAAGTCGATGCGCATCCCGCGCTTCTTGGGGAAGGCGAGGCGCTGGTAGTCCCAGTACGTGTACGCCCCCGGGGTGTGCGGCCGGACGACGTCGACGAAGCCGGCGTCGAGGAAGGCCGCGAACGCGGCGCGCTCCGGCGGGCTGACGTGCGACTTGTCGAGGTAGTACTCCATCGACCAGACGTCCTCGTCCTGCGGCGCGATGTTCCAGTCGCCGCAGAGGGCGACGGGCGTGCCGTCGGCGGCCCACTCGACGGCGCGGTCGCGCAGCCCGCGCAGCCAGGTCAGCTTGTAGTCCATGTGCGGGTCGTCGAGCGCCCGGCCGTTGGGGACGTAGACCGACCAGACGCGCACGCCGCCGCACGTCGCGCCGATGGCCCGGGCCTCCGGCGCGAGCGGCTCGCCCCAGCCGGGGTCGCCGTCGAAGCCGACCTGCACGTCGTCGAGCCCGACCCGCGAGAGCACCGCGACCCCGTTCCACTGGCTGACGCCGTGGTGCGCGACCTCGTAGCCGAGCGCGCGCAGCCGCTCGTACGGGAACTGCTCGTCCTTGGCCTTGGTCTCCTGCATCGCGAGGACGTCGACGTCGGCCCGCTGGAGCCAGGCCTCGACGCGGTCGATGCGGGAGCGGATGGAGTTGACGTTCCAGGTGGCGATGCGCACGCGGCAACCCTAACGACGCGCACCGACGGCGCTCGCGGCCCGCCCCCGCGGTGCAGGCTGGGGCGATGGACGCCGCCGAGCCCACGCTGCACGTCACCCGCCACGGGGAGGGGCCGCCCGTCGTCCTCCTCCACGGCTACCCGCAGACCCACCGGATGTGGGACCGCGTCGTGCCCGGGCTCGTCGCCGCCGGTCACGAGGTCGTCGCGCCCGACCTGCGCGGCTACGGCGACAGCGACAAGCCGGCGGGCGACCCCGGGCACCGCCGGTACGCCAAGCGGACGATGGCCGCCGATGTCGTGCGGGTGATGGACGAGCTCGGGCACGACCGGTTCGCCGTCGTCGGCCACGACCGCGGCGCCCGCGTGGGCCATCGCCTCGCGCTCGACCACCCGGAGCGTGTCGAGCGGCTCGCCGTCCTCGACATCGCCCCGACGCTGCACATGGTCGAGCACGCCGACGCCGCCTTCGCGACCGGCTACTACCACTGGTTCCTCCTCGCCCAGCCGGACGCCCTGCCCGAGCGGCTCGTCGGCGCGGACCCCGAGTACTACCTCCGCGAGAAGCTGAGCCGCTGGTCGGCGCCGGGGTTCGTCTTCGACGAGGACGCCGTGCGCGACTACGTCCGCTGCTTCGCGACGCCGGAGGCCGTCCACGCGAGCTGCGAGGACTACCGCGCCGCCCTCGGCCCGGACCTCGACGACGACCGCGCGAGCCGCGGGCAGCGCCTCGCCTG
>JBQGCR010000577.1:0-3945 GCA_052038585.1 Kineosporiaceae bacterium | reverse complement strand
GTGTGGCGGTCGTCCCCCGGCGTCGCCCAGACGACGTACCTGCCCGAGGGGCTCACGGCGACCTCCTCGATCCCGCGCCAGGGGTGGTCCGGCGCCAGGTGGTCGAGGTCGACCAGGCCGCCGCTGTCGGCGTCGACGCCGTACAGCCCCTCCCGTCCGGCGACCGTCGCGCGCAGGACGAGCGAGACCCGCGTGGTCCTCGGCTCGCCCGGCGCGTCGAACGCCGCCGGCGGCGCTGCACGCTGCGAGGTGCTGACGACGTCCGGCACGACCGACGCCCCGCCGAACGTGCCGGCGTACGCCCGCGTCCACGAGACGACCGTGCTCGACAGGGCTGCCGGCAGCGCTGCGAGGCCGGCGGCGACGACGACGCAGGCCACGGCCACGGCAGCGGCCGGTCCGGACCGCCGCCCGACGAGGGCGGCGACCAGCAGGCCGGCGACCACCCCGGCGATGAGGAGCCCAGGGGCGAGGGCGCTCCCGGCGGACCGGCCCACCGCCTCCGCGGGTGCCAGGGCCGGGGCGGCGTCCCGCAGCAGGTCCCCGGTCCCGGGCAGCACCGCGACGGCGACGGCGACGGCCGCGGCCGCGAGCAGGCCGACCCCGGTGCCGGCGCGCCGCGTCGTCCGTCGTCCGGCGCGGGCGGCGGCCCCGGCCGCGGTCGCCCGGGGGTCGAGCAGGCGACCCTCGGTGGCCCGGCCTGCCGCGTCGTCGAGGTGGTCCTTGAGGGTGCTCATGCGGTCACCTCCGATGACGGGTCGGACGACAGGTCGAGGTGCGGGGCGAGGGCGCGCAGGCGCGCGAGGCCGTCCCGGGCCTGGGACTTCACGGTCGAGGTGGAGCAGCCGAGCACGCGGGCCGTCTCGGCCTCGGTGAGGTCGTCGTAGAAGCGGAGCACGAGGACGGCCCGCTGCCGGGGCGCGAGGCGGGCGAGCGCGTCCTCCAGCGCCAGCCGGCCCGCGACGCCGTCGGTCGGGTCGGGCTGCCGCGTGTCCGGCACCTCGGGCACGAGGGTGAGCACCCGCCCGCCGCGGCGGCGCCAGCCGTCGATCCACACCGAGCGCATCGCCGTGCGTACGTAGGCCTCGCGAGCGCCCGGCTCGATCCGGTACCAGCGCGGCAGCGCGCGGGCGAGCGCCTCCTGGACGAGGTCCTCGGCGGCGTCGACGTCCGCGGTGAGCAGCCAGCCGTACCGCAGCAGCGCGGCACCGCGCGCCGCGACGAACGCGGGCAACCCGCCGTCGTCGTCCGTCGCCCGGCGCTCTCCCGGAGCCCTCCACCGCACCCTCACGACCTCCCGGACGCAGGATCGGCGACTGCGGGTGGGTGCTGCGCAGCGTTCACCCGGTCGGCCGACCGCCGAGCCAGGTCTGCCGGACGACCGGCACGCCCGGCCGGTAGGCGAGGTGGACGGCGGACGGGGCGTCGAGGACGGCGAGGTCGGCGCGGGCGCCGGGGCGCAGGGCGCCGACGTCGTCCCGGCGCAGGGCCGCGGCGCCGCCGGCGGTCGCGGCCCACAGGGCCTCGGCCGGGGTCATCCGCATCTCCCGGACGGCGAGGGCGACGACGAAGGGCATCGACGTCGTGTACGCCGTGCCGGGGTTGCAGTCGGTCGCGAGCGCCACGGTGACGCCCGCCGCGAGCAGGCGCCGAGCGTCCGGGTAGGGCGAGCGGGTCGAGAACTCCGCGGCCGGCAGCAGCGTCGCGACGACGCCGGCGTCCCGCAGCGCCGCGACGTCGTCGTCCGTCCGGTGCGTGCAGTGGTCGGCCGACGCGGCGCCGACCTCGGCGGCGACCTGGACGCCCGGGCCGGGGCCGAGCTGGTTGGCGTGCACGCGCGCGCCGAGGCCGCGGGCGGCGCCGGCGCGCAGGACGGCGCGGGCGGCGTCGGCGTCGAAGGCGCCGTCCTCGCAGAAGACGTCGACCCAGCGGGCGTGCGGGGCGCACGCGTCGAGCATCGGGCCGGTGACGAGGGCGACGTAGCCGGCCACGTCGTCCGCCCACTCGGGGGCCACGACGTGCGCGCCGAGGAAGGTCACCTCCTCGGTGACCTGCCGGGCGACGAGGGCGCTGCGGGCCTCGTCGGCGACCGTGAGGCCGTAACCGGTCTTGCACTCGACCGTCGTCGTCCCCTGCCGCGCCATCTCGGCCCGCAGCCGGGTGACGTTCGCGACGAGCACCTCGTCCGGCGCGGCCCGGGTCGCGGCGACCGTCGTGCGGATCCCCCCGGCGCTGTAGCGCTTTCCCGCCATCCGGGCGGCGAACTCGGCCGAACGGTCGCCGGCGAAGACGAGGTGCGCGTGGGGGTCGACGAAGCCGGGGACGACGGCGGCGCCGCCGAGGTCGACGACGACGTCCGCCCCGTCCGGCGCCGCGGCGGCCTCGCCGACCCACTCGACGCCGCCGCGCCCGAGCAGGACCGCGGCGCCGCGGACGACGCCGAGCCGGGCGACGTCGGCGTCCTCTCCGGCCCGCGCCCACGCCGGGTCGTTCGTCGTCAGCTCGCCGATCCCGGTGAGCAGGGTCGTCGTCACCGGCGCAGTCTTGCGCCTACCCTCGTGGCGTGGCGAGCACCCCACCCGTGCGGCACCTCGTCCGGGCGCGCGACCTCGCCGACCGGCGCTACACCGAGCCGCTCACCGTCGAGGACCTCGCGGCCGCGGCGCACCTGTCGAAGGCTCACTTCAGCCGCGAGTTCAAGAAGGCGTTCGGCGAGTCGCCGTACTCCTACCTCCTGACCCGGCGGCTCGAGCGGGCCGCCCACCTGCTGCGCAGCACCGACTGGTCGGTCGCCGACGTCTGCATGGCCGTGGGGCTGAGCAGCGTCGGGTCCTTCACGTCGTCGTTCTCCGCCGCGTACGGGCGGACGCCGACGGCGTACCGGGCGGCCTTCCCGCCGGCCGCCGCGCTCGTGCCGATCCCCGGGTGCGTGCTGCGCGCCTACGGCCGGCCGGTGATCGCGGCCCGGGACAGCACGATCGGAGAAGAGCGCGCGGGCTGAGCGGTCCTACGTTCGTCGCACACCACGACGGACCCCGGAGGCCATCATGCTCACGCTCACCACCACGCAGATCTGGGTGCACGACCAGGACGAGGCGGTCGCCTTCTGGACGCAGAAGGTCGGGCTCGAGGTCAAGGAGGACGTCACCGTCCCCGAGCTCGGCAACTTCCGCTGGGTCACCGTCGGCCCGAAGGGGTCGACCGGTACCGCGGTGGTCCTCATGGCGATCCCCGGCGCGCCGGTCATGGACGAGGCCACCCGGGCGAAGGTCGTCGAGCTCACCGGCAAGGGCTTCACGTCGGCGCTGTTCTTCGAGGTCGACGACGCCATGGCCGCCTACGACGCGCTCGTCGAGGCCGGCGTCGACGTCGCCGAGAAGCCGACCGAGCAGCCCTACGGCATCGACTTCGGCTTCCGCGACCCCTCCGGCAACACCGTCCGGGTCACCCAGCGCACCCCGATGGGCTGACGTCAGACGCTCAGCTCGTCGTGCCGGCGGCGCAGGCTGCGCAGCGTGTCGCGCAGCCTGCCGCCGTCGAACGGCGAGGCGCCGGCGGACCACTCCTCGGGCATCGGCGCGCTCGCTCCCCGGGCGTCGTCGATGACGCCGAGGGCCTGGGTGCCGTCCTCGGCGACCTCCTGACGGCACGGTCGTGCCTCGTCCCGGCGCTCGACCGGCCGTGCCGGAGCCGGTGTCGGGTGGAGCGGCACGGTCGTGCCGGTCGACGCCTGGTGGCGCGGCACCGGCTCTTCGGCAGGATGGGCCGATGGAGACCCTCGCGCAGACGCTGGCCACCCGCGTCGTCGTCCTCGACGGCGGCCTGTCCACCGAGCTCGAGAGCCGCGGGCACGACGTGAGCAGCGACCTCTGGTCGGCCCGGCTCCTGCGGGACGACCCGCAGGCCGTCGTCGACGCCCACGCCGCGTTCGCCGCGGCGGGCGCC
>JBQGCR010000576.1:0-2581 GCA_052038585.1 Kineosporiaceae bacterium | reverse complement strand
AGGGCGAGCTCACCCGCGCCACCTGGGTGGAGCAGGCAGCGCCGGACACGTGGTCTGACGGGACCTGGCACCTGCCCCCCGCCCCCGACGCTGCGGCGCACACCCCCCGTACCACGCACGTCCCACCTCACTCCCCCCGAGGCCGTCCGATCACACGACGCGCAACCGAAGGTTGCGCATCACGGCGGGCGCGACTAGCGTGCAACCCATGGTTGCAGGACAGGACGGCCCGACGTCGACGCGCCGCACGGTGGTCGTCGACGCCGCGATCGAGACGGTCTTCGACGTCGTCAGCCGGCCCGAGCACGTCGCCCGGTGGTGGCCGGACCGCGCGGACTACGAGCCGGTCGCCGGGGCTGCGGGCACCATCGCGTTCGGGCCGACGGGTGACGACGTCGTCGAGACCCTGACCGTGGTCGAGACGACGCCACCGACGCGCTTCGCGTTCCGCTGGAAGCATCCCGCCGGCGTGGCGGCCACGCCCGCGAACTCCCTGCTCGTCGTCTTCGAGCTCACCCCCGTCGGCGACCGGCGGACCCGGCTGACGATGACCGAGTCCGGCTACGAGCACGTCGACGCCGGCCCCGCGCCGTCCGGCGACGGCCTGCGGGAGCGGCACGAGGCCGGCTGGGCGCACTTCCTGCCGCGCCTCGTCGCGTACGCCCCGACCGTCCGGACCCGCCCGTGAGCCCCGCCGCAGCACCCGGACCGGTCGACGACGACCTCTGGGCCGCGATCGGCGACCCGACGCGACGCCGGGTCGTCGACCTGCTGCTGGAGCACGGGTCGGCGACGGCCTCCTCCCTGAGCGAGAGCCTGCCCGTCACACGGCAGGCCGTCGCCAAGCACCGCGCGGTGCTCGAGCGCGTCGCGCTCGTCACCTCGACGGCGACCGGCCGGGAGCGCCGCTACCGCATCGACCACGACCAGCTCGACCGCGCCGCCCGACAGCTGGACGACGTCCGCGCCGCCTGGACCCGGCGCCTGGACCGGATCACCCGGATCGCCGAGGCGATCGACCGAGAGCGAGGCACGCCATGACCCCGAGCGACGACGAGACCGACCGGACCGAGAGGGACGCCGCCCTGCCGGCGGTCGTCGACCGGGCGACCTGGCTCGCCGCCCGGCTCGAGCACCTGCGCGCCGAGAAGGAGCTGACCCGCGCCCACGACCGGCTCACGGCCGCCCGGCGCCGGCTGCCGATGGTCCGGGTCGACACCGCGTACACCTTCGAGGGACCCGACGGCCCCGTCACCCTGCTCGACCTGTTCGCCGGACGTCGTCAGCTCGTCGTCCACCACCTCATGTTCGCGCCGGACTGGGACACGGCGTGCCCGAGCTGCTCCTCCGCGGCCGACGGCATCGGCAACCTGCGCCAGCTCCACGCGCGGCGCACGAGCCTGGTCGCGGTGTCGCGCGCCCCGTACCCGAAGATCGCCGCCTACCGCGAGCGGATGGGGTGGACCTTCCCCTGGGTCTCCTCCCACGGCTCGACCTTCAACCACGACTTCCACGCCACGCTCGACGACCGCGTCGCGCCCGTCCTCCTGCACTTCCGCGACGAGGCCGAGCTCGCCGCGCGCGGGACGCCGTGGGACGGCGCGCCGTGGTCGGAGGCGTTGCGCGGCATGGAGATGCCGGGCCTCAGCACGTTCCTGCGCGTCGACGACGACGTCTACCTCACCTACGCCACCTTCGGCCGCGGCATCGAGCAGTTCCACAACGTGTACCCCTACCTCGACCTCACCGCGCTCGGTCGCCAGGAGGCCTGGGAGGAGCCGCAGGGCCGGGCCGCGCCGCTCGGCCGGCAGGTGGGAGGACCCGACCTGCGACGGCCGGACCTCTACGACGACTGACTCAGCCCAGCCAGTCCCGGGCGACGACGTCGGCGGTGACGGGGCGGCCGAGGGCGTACCCCTGGAGCAGGTGGCAGCCGGCCGCGGCGAGCACGCCGTGCTGCTCCGGCGTCTCGACGCCCTCGGCGACGACGCGGGCGCCGAGCTCCTCGGCGAGCCCGACGACGGCCCGGACGACGGCGCCGAGCCGCCGGTCGTCCGCGGCGCGCGCGACGATGGTCCGGTCGAGCTTGACGACGTCGAGCGGCAGCCGCACCAGCTGCGCGAGGTTGGAGTACCCGACGCCGATGTCGTCGACGGCGACGGCGTGGCCGCGCGCGTGGATCGCGAGGAGCGTCTCCTCCCCGGCGTCCTCGACGAGCTCGTCCTCGACGAGCTCGTCCTCGACGACCTCGAAGCCGAGACGGTCGCGCGGGACGGCGTGCCGGTCGACCGTCGCGTCGAGGTGCGGCACGAAGTCCGGGTGCAGCAGGTCGGCCGCCGAGACGTTGACGTAGACGCGCGGCACGATTCCGTCGGGCCGCAGCGCCGCCCACGCGACCTGCTGGCGGCACACCGTCTCGACGACGAGCCGGTTGAGCGCCGGCATGAGGCCGTGGCGCTGCGCCACGGCGATCCAGTCGGCGGCGGGCCGGGGCACGTGGCCGGGCCGGTGCCAGCGCAGCAGCGCCTCGAAGGAGTCGAGCCGGCCCGTCCCGGCGACGACGATCGGCTGGTAGTGCACG
>JBQGCR010000575.1:0-3393 GCA_052038585.1 Kineosporiaceae bacterium | reverse complement strand
CGACGGCCCCGAGCCCGACGAGCAGCCCGGCCAGCGCGGCGAGCAGGCCGAGCGCGGCGCTCTCGACGAGCACCGCCCGGCGCAGCTGGCGCCGGGTCGCGCCGACGCAGCGCAGCAGGGCGAGCCGCTCGGTGCGCTGGGCCAGCAGGATCGTGAAGGTGTTGCCGATGACGATGAGCGCGACGAGGACGGCGACGCCGGTGAAGCCGAGGACCACCGAGCCGAGCACGTCCACCTCGCCGGTCACGTCCCGGGCACGGGCGTCGGTCCACGCGGCGGCGGTCTGCACCGTCGCCTGCCCCGGCGCGGCGGCCCGGACCGCCTCTGCGAGAACGGGACCGCCGCGCAGGAGCACGGCGTCGGGGTACTCCGCGCCCCAGGCCCGCAGGTCGGCGTCGGTGCCGAGGACGAGCCGGTCCGTCTCGAGCGCCGGGCCGGAGCCGCGGACGACGCCGACGACGGTCACGGTCGCGTCCGCGACCTCGACGCGGCTGCCCGGGCGGACACCGGCACCCTTCGCCGTCCCGGCGTCGACGGCGATCTCGCCGGCCCGTTCGGGAAGCCGTCCCGACGTGACGTCGAACCACCGCATCCCCTGCGGCGCAACGGTCTCGGCGCGGGTGAAGGCGCGCCCGTCCGGCCAGCGGACGTCGAGGTAGGTGCTCCGCAGGGCCCACGCGCCGGTGGCGTCGGGCAGCGTCGCGAGGCGCTCGACCGCCTCCGGCGTCCACACCTGGGCGGGGTCGTGCAGCGCGGGGTCGACGCTCACGACGACGTCGGCGCCCGCCGCCCGCGAGCCCGCCGCCGCCCCGAGGACGCCCTTCCTCGTCGCGGTCGCCCCGAGCCCGCCCGCGACGAAGGCCACGCAGATGGCGACGGCGAGCCCGCTGGCGACGGCCCGACGGCCGTTGTGCCGCAGCTCGGAGAGCAGGACGGTGCGCATCACGCCACCTCGGCGAGCGCCGCGAGGACGCTCTCGGCGGTCGGGTCGGTGACGAAGCCGCGGACGCGGCCGTCGGCGAGCAGCAGCACCTGGTCGGCGTAGGCCGCGGCGCGCGGGTCGTGCGTGACCATGACGACGGTGCGGCCGCGCTCGCGGACGGCGTTGCGCAGCAACGAGAGCACCTCGGCACCGCTGCGCGAGTCGAGGTTGCCGGTCGGCTCGTCGGCGACGAGGAGGTCGGGCTCGGCGAGCAGCGCCCGGGCGATCGCCACGCGCTGCTGCTGGCCGCCGGACAGCTCCGCCGGGCGGTGGTCGAGCCGGTCGGACAGGCCGAGGTCGGCCGCCACGGCCTCGACCGCCGCGGCGTCGACCCGGCGCCCGGCGAGCTGGAGCGGCAGGACGACGTTCTGCCGCGCCGTGAGCGTCGGCAGGAGGTTGAAGGCCTGGAAGACGAACCCGATGCGGTCGCGGCGCAGCCGGGTCAGGGCGTCGTCGGACAGCGTCGAGAGCTCGGTGTCGCCGACCCACACCTGGCCGGACGTCGGGGTGTCGAGGCCCGCGACGCAGTGCAGGAACGTCGACTTGCCGCTGCCCGACGGGCCCATGACGGCGGTGAAGGCCCCCGCCGGGATCGCGACGTCGACGCCGTCGAGCGCCTGCACCGCCGCCGGCCCGCTGCCGTAGGTCTTGGTCAGGCCGACGGTGCGGACCGCGGCCGGCCGGTCGGGGAGGGTGCGCGGGCGGCGCTGCGCGAGAAGCAGGTCGAGCTCGGCGTCGGCCGAGGCGAAGGGGTCCGTGGAGGTCATGCCTCGAACCTAGGGAGGCGGTCGGGGCCCCGGCGTCCGGCGTCCGTCGGCACCTCTCCCGGCCGCCGTACGACCTGGGGACTACCCGCCGTCCCCCGGGCGCACGAGGCCGGCCTCGTAGGCGACGACGACGGCCTGGACCCGGTCGCGCGCACCGAGCTTGGCGAGGATCCGGCCGACGTGGGTCTTCACCGTGCCCTCGGCGACGAAGAGCCGGTCGCCGATCTCGGTGTTCGACCAGCCGCGCGCCATGGCGACGAGCACCTCGCGCTCGCGCTCGGTGAGGGTCTCGACGAGCTCCTTCGCCCGCGGGTCGCCGGCGAGCGGGACGAGGTGGTCGAGCAGCCGCCGCGTCGTCGACGGGGCGATGACGGCGTCCCCCGCGTGGACCGTCCGCAGCGCCGCGAGGAGGTCCTCCGGCGGCGCGTCCTTGAGCAGGAACCCGCTCGCGCCGGCCCGGATCGCGGCGAGCGCGTGCTCGTCGAGGTCGAACGTCGTGAGGACGACGACCTTCGGCGCGTCCGGCCGGGCGGTGATCCGCGCGGTCGCCTCGATCCCGTCGAGCACCGGCATGCGCACGTCCATGACGACGACGTCGGGCTTGTGGGTCGCGACGGCCTGCACCCCGGCGAGCCCGTCCCCCGCCTCCCCGACCACCTCGAGGTCGGGCTGGCTGTCGATGACCATCTTCAGCCCCGCGCGCAGCAGCGCCTGGTCGTCGACGAGCAGGATCCTCAGCGTCACGCGCCCATCCTCCCCCACCGCCCCGTCGCCTCCCGGTGCGGGCGGTTCCGCAGGACACGCCGTGGGAGTGTCGCGCGGATGTGCCCGCACCCCGGCGGGCGGACGGCGTGTCCTGCCCGCACGCCCTCACCCGGTCCCTGCACACCAAGATCGTCGCGAGGTAGAGGCCTGGCACGGTGATCGCGTTCCGACGCTCTACCTCGCGGCGATCTTGATCCGTGATACACCGTCAGCCGAGGGGCAGGTCCGCCCGGACGCCGAAGCCGCCGCCGGGCAGGGGGCCGGCCTGGACGACGCCGCCGTCGACGGCGGCGCGCTCGCGCATGCCGAGGATGCCGTGGCCGCCGCCGGGGGCGGGGGGCGAGGCGCCGGCGCCGCGGCCGTCGTCGAGGACCTCGACGACGAGGCGGTCCGGCTGCCAGCTCAGCAGCACCCAGGCGGAGGCGGCCGGACCGGCGTGCTTGAGGACGTTCGTCAGACCCTCCTGGACGAGCCGGTACGCGGTGAGCTGGACGCCGCTGCTCACCGGGCGCGGCGTGCCCTCGACGGTGAGCGTCACGGGCAGCCCGCCGGAGCGGACCCGGTCGACGAGGGCCGGGACGTCGTCGACCGTCGGCTGGGGCGCGAGCGTCGGGGAGGGCGGCGCGGCGTCGTCGCGCGGGCCGTCGTCGCGCAGCACCCCGAGGAGCCGGCGCATCTCGGCGAGCGCGGACCGCCCGGTCGCGGCGATCGTCTCCAGCGCCTGCTCGGCCGCCTCGGGCGAGGCCTTGGCCGCGTAGCGGCCGCCGTCGGCCTGGGCGATGACGACGGCGAGGGAGTGCGCGACGACGTCGTGCATCTCGCGCGCGATCCGGGCCCGCTCGGCGGCGACGGCGAGGGCGACCTGCTGCTCGCGGCCGG
>JBQGCR010000574.1:0-6096 GCA_052038585.1 Kineosporiaceae bacterium | reverse complement strand
GGGCACACCTTGATCCCCTGCTGGTCGCGCGCCCGGCGTCGCCGTGCCCGGCGACATGCAGCCGGCCAGCAGCCCCACCCGCCACGTCGCTCCGGCCTCCGGCCCGAGACCGCGAGAGCCACCGCCACGGTGACGTCGGGACCCCTCGTCCAGCGACCGGCTCGCCGGTCTCTCCGCCCCGAGCCGCCGACAAGGGGTCGAGGAACCGCACGAGCCGCGAGTCGGTCCAGCGCCGCCGAGGACCCTCCACCCGCACCGGCACGAGCGGACCGCCCGACCTAGGCTCGTCCCGTGACGACCAGTGCGAGCGACGAGATCCTCTTCGGCGCCTTCCTCACCCCGTCGGCTGCGAGCCCGGAGACGGTGGTCGGGCTGGCCCGGCTCGCGGAGCAGTCGGGCCTCGACCTCGTCAGCGTGCAGGACCACCCGTACCAGCCGGCGTTCCTCGACACCTGGACGCTCCTGTCCTACCTCGCGGCCGCGACGACGACGGTGCGGCTGGTGCCGAACGTGCTCAACCTGCCGCTGCGCCCGGCCCCCGTGCTCGCCCGGGCGGCGGCGAGCCTCGACGTGCTGAGCGGCGGCCGCGTCGAGCTCGGCATCGGCGCCGGCGGGTTCTGGGACCCGATCGTCGCGATGGGCGGCGCCCGGCTGAGCCCCGGCGAGTCGGTCGAGGCGCTCGAGGAGGCGATCGCCGTCCTGCGCGCCCTGTGGGACACCGGCCACCGCGGCGTGCTCCGCGCGGGCGGCCGGCACCACCACGTCGAGGGCGCCAAGCCCGGACCGCCACCGGCCCACCCGATCGGCCTGTGGGTCGGCGCGTACGGCCCGCGCATGCTCGCGCTCACCGGACGCCTCGGCGACGGCTGGATCCCGTCGTGGGCCTACCTGGAGAACGGCGTCGCCGACCTCGACGCGGGCAACGCCCGCATCGACGCCGCCGCGACGGACGCCGGGCGCGACCCGCGCAGCGTCCGGCGCGTCCTCAACATCGACCCGAGCCTCACCGGCGCCGACGCCGTCGAGCGCCTGGCGGACCTTGTCCTCGCCCACGGCGTCACCGGCCTCGTCCTCGCGACGGACGACCCGGTGGCGCTGGCCCGCTTCGGCGAGGACACCGCCCCGGCCGTCCGCGAGCGCGTGGCGGCCGAGCGCGGACCGGCGAGCGCGCCGCAGGCGCGGACGACGACGGCGGCGACCGCCCACCTCGACGAGTCGAGCCGTCCCGTCGCCCCGCCCGGCCCCGCCGGCCACGTCTACACCGACCAGGCCCGGGCCGCGGGCCGCCACCTCGTCGACGTCCACGACCACCTGCGCGCCGAGCTCGACCAGCTGCGCGACGTCGTCCGCCAGGTCCGCGCCGGGCGCCTCACCGTCGGGGACGCGCGCTCGGCGGTCAACGCGATGTCGTTGCGGCAGAACGACTGGACGCTCGGAGCCTACTGCGCCTCCTACTGCCGCATCCTCACCCAGCACCACACGCTCGAGGACACCGCGATCTTCCCGCACCTGCGCGCGGGCGAGCCCGGCCTCGCCCCCGTGCTCGACCGGCTCGAGGAGGAGCACCACGTCGTCCACGGCCTGCTCGAGGCCGTCGACCGCGCGCTCGTCGCCCACGTGGAGACGCCGGCCGGCCTCGACGACCTCGACAGCGCCGTCGACGAGCTCGCGCGGGTGCTCCTCTCCCACCTCGCCTACGAGGAGGACCAGCTCGTCGAGCCCCTGTCCCGCCTGGGCATGTACCCCGGCCAGCTCTGAGCGTCTTCTTGACAGGATCGGTCGACTTTGCGACCGTGAGGGGGTGACGACGTCCCGGGTCCCGAGCCCGCGCTGTCCCGGCACCGCCGGCGACACCGCCTGTCGCCGAGCGGCCTGACCCCAGCGTCCGACTCGCCCTCCCGACGGGACCCGCCATGACCCTCGCCCCGAACCTCCCCCTCGTCCCCACGCCGGACGTGCCGCCCGGTGCCCATCTCGCGGTCGTCGACCCGGCGGCCGTCCCGGCTGGCTCCACCGTCGTCGGGCTGCTCGTCCTCCTGCCGGTGGACCGGACGACGACCGGCCCGGCGCTCTCCCTCGTGCCCGACGCCGCCGGACCCGCCGCGTCGGCCGGCTCACCGGCGACGGGCCCGACGTACCCGGTCGACGGCGCCCGCGACGTCGGCGCCGGTGTCGTGCTCGACGTCGGCGGCCGGACGGTCCACGTCGGCGGCGTCCACCGCGACGTCACGCGCCGCGAGTTCGACCTGCTCGCCCACCTCAACCGCCACCCCGGCCGCGTCCTGACCCGCGAGCACCTCCTCGAGGCGGTCTGGGGCCACGACGACCCGCGCTGGGCGGCGGCCCGCACGGTCGACGTCCACGTCGCCCGGCTCCGCCGCAAGCTCGGCCCCGCCGTCGCCGCCGCCCTGCAGACCGTCCGCGGCGTCGGGTACCGCTGGGTCCCCTGACCCCGGCTCGCCCGGCCGGACGACCTGGCCTCATGATCGGGGCCGTGACCACCACCGACCACCCCGCGACCGCCACCCGGATCGCCGACGACGTCCGCGGCGGGCGGACGACGGCGCGCGCCGTCGTCGCCGCGTGCCTCGAGCGCATCGCCGCCGTGGACCCGGGGGTCGGCGCGTTCTCCGTCGTCCTCGCCGAGCGCGCCCTCGCGGAGGCCGACGCCGTCGACGCGCACCCGCGCCGAGGGGACCTGCCGCTGGCCGGGGTGCCCGTCGCGGTCAAGGACAACGTGCCGGTCGCCGGCGTCCCGTCCCGGCTCGCGAACCCGGTCGCCCCGCCACGCACGCCCGACGCCGACCACGCCGTCGTCGCCCGGCTGCGGGAGGCCGGGGCGGTCGTCGTCGGGCTGACGCGCACCCCAGAGCTCTGCGTGTGGCCCTTCACCGACGGGCCGCTCGGGACCGCGCGCAACCCGTGGCGGACCGACCGCACCCCGGGTGGCTCCTCGGGCGGGGCGGCGGCCGCCGTCGCGGCACGGCTCGTCCCGGTGGCCCACGGCAACGACGGCATGGGCTCGATCCGCATCCCCGCGGCCGCGTGCGGACTCGTCGGCGTCAAGCCGGGCGCGGGCGTCGTCCCGTCCGACCTCGGTGCCGACTCGTGGAGCGCCATGGCCGAGAACGGCCCGCTGACGACGACGGTGGCCGACGCCGCCCTCGTGCTCGACGTCCTCGCCGGACGACCGCCGCGGACCGTCGCGCCCGCCGCACCGGCCCGCGTCGCGCTGTCCCTGTGCAGCCCGGTGCCGGCGGTGCGGGTCGACCGCGCCTGGCGGGCGGCCGCCGAGGACGCGGCGGACCTGCTGCGCCGCAACGGGTCCGCCGCCCACCGGGCGGAGCCGCCGGCACCGCCGTGGCTCGTCGTGGCGCTCCTCGCGCGCTGGACGGCCGGCACGGAGGCGGACGCCGCCCTCGTCGGGGACGATCGCCGTGAACTGCCGCGCCGCACCCGCACCCACGCCGCGATCGGCCGACGGATGAGCGCTCTCGGCCGCGTGCGCCCGCAGGACCGCGACAGGATGCGAGCCGCCCTCGACCCGCTCTTCGCGCGAGCCGACGTCGTCCTCTCCCCCGCGCTCGCCGGCCCGCCGCCTCGGGCTCAGGGCCTCGCCGAGGCGGGCTGGGTGCGCAACTACCTCGCGGCCTCCTCCTTCGCCGGCGGGATGCAGGCGCTGTGGAACCTCGCCGGCTACCCCTCGCTCGTGGTCCCGGCCGGCGTCCACCCGGACGGGACGCCGCTGGCCGTCATGCTCTCGGCCCCGGCCGGCGCCGAGCCCACACTGCTCGCGGCCGCCGCCCTCGTCGAGCGCGAGCGTCCGTGGGCACGCCACCCCGAGGCGTTCGCCTGACCCGCCGCGACCGACGCAGCCCGTGATCACCCGCCCGTAGCGGTCCGACCACGGACCGTCCCGCAGCCGGCGTGGAGCGGTGCCGGGCGGCCGAAGGCCCTACTGTGGCAGCATGCTTCGCCCGCCGAGACCGTCGACGCGGGTCGACGCCGACGGCCTCGAGATGTGCCCGGAGTGCGCCGGCGCCGTCGTCCGTCGCACCTACCCCCGCGACGTCGGCGCGCGCACCGTGACGATGCTCGACGTGCGCTGCGGCGCGTGCGGGTGGACCTACGTCCGCGTCGAGCCGGCCGCGCGGCCGGCCTCCTCCCCCGCCTGACCCCGGGCGTCCACGCGCTCGATCCGGTCGCGCGCGCTGCGCGCCGCGGGCGGCGCGTCGCCGAGCACGGCCCCGAGCCCGGCGAGCAGGGCCGACGTGCTCGCCCGGGCCACGCGACCGCCGGTCGCGGGCAGGCCGAGCAGCGCCCGGTGCTCCGGCCGCAGCGTCGACACGGCCCCGGCGAAGAGGACCGCGTAGCCGACCCGGGCCGGCGCCGGCAGCGGAGGACGACGGATGAACTCCAGCGTGCGCCGCGTCGTCGGCGTGCAGGCGAGCTCCGGGGTGTAGGCGTCGAGCAGGGCCGACAGCTCGGCCGCCGTCCGCGGCGGGTCCGCGACGCCGACGAGCTCGGCGGCCTTGGCCCACTGCCCGACGTAGGCGTCCGCACCGCCGGGGATGCCGTGGCCGAAGACCTCGTGCGTCGCGAGGAAGGAGTCGGTGAACGCCGCGTGGACCCACGCGAGCAGGCGCGGGTCGTCGGCGCGGTAGGCCTCCTGCCGCCCGTCGGCGGTCGTCCAGGTGCCCCGGACGCGGCGGTGCATGCCCCGCACGCGCGCCGCCTCGCGGTCCGCCTGGGCCGTCGAGCCGAACGTCGTCACCGTGAGCCAGCGTGTGGTCCCGGCGAGCCGCGCGAGCGGGTCGTCCCGGTAGGACGAGTGCTCGTCGACGCCGGTCACGGCGGCCGGGTGGAGCGCCTGGAGCAGCAGGGCCCGGACGCCGCCGACGAGCGTGGCGAGGTCGCCGTGCACCGCCCAGACCGCCGAGCCCGGGCCGAAGTAGCCCGCGTCCTGCCCGTGCGCGAGCTCGGTGACCCACTCGGGGGTGCCCCCCGGGTGGCCGCTGACGATCGAGCGGAACCCTGCGCTGATCCGCGAGGTCACCGCCCGGCGGGGGACGGAGAGCAGGAGGCCCGGACCGGACGACGACGACGCACTCACGCCTCCACCGTGCTGTGCCGCAGCGGGCCCCGCCACTCCAGCACCGGCTGCGCAGGTCTCGGGATGCCAAGAATCGTCAGCAGGGTGACGATCGGGGCATGACCACGACGAGCAGCCGTCCCGGGTCCACCACGTCCTCCGCACCGAACGACGGCCTGCGCCAGGCCGTCGTCGCGGTCAGCGCCGTCGTCGCCGTCGTCGGCGCCGCGTTCGGCTCCGGGGCCTTCGGCGGGACGTCGGTCAACCAGGCCGGGGGCGGCGTCCTGTCGGCCGAGTCGACCCTCGTCGCGCCGGACGGCCCGGCCTTCTCCATCTGGTCGGTCATCTACCTCGGCCTCGTCGCGCTCGCGGTGTGGCAGGCGCTGCCCGCGCAGCGCACCGACGCCCGGCAGCGCTCCGTCGGCCTGCTCGTCGCGGCGTCGATGCTCCTCAACACCGCCTGGCTGCTCACGGTGCAGGCGAACCAGATCGCGCTGAGCGTCGCCGTCATCGTCGCGCTCCTCGCCGTCCTCGCCGTGACCTTCGCCCGCCTGCGCCGCCGCCCGCCGTCGTCCCGGCTCGAGGCCGTGGTCGTCGACGGCACGATGCACGCCTACCTCGGCTGGGTCTCGATCGCGACGGCGGCCAACGTGTCCGCGGCCCTCGTCGACGCCGGCGTCGAGCCGTACGGCGCTGCGGCGCAGGCGTGGGCGGTCGCCGTCCTCGTGGTCGCGGCGGCCGTCGGGGTCTTCCTCGCCGTCGGCGGGCGGGGCCGGCTCGCCGGCGGCGCGGCGCTCGCGTGGGGGCTGGCGTGGGCCGCCGTCGGCCGCACGTCCGGGCCGGACGCCTCGACGCTCGTCGCCTGGACGGCCGCCGTGGCGAGCGCGACCGTCGTCGTCGCGACCGTCACGGCCCGGGTGCGCGCCCGCCGCTGACGCGTCCCGGGCGGTCGGACGGGCGGGTCACCGACCGGCTTCGGGCTCCGGGAAGCGGGCGCCTGCCGC
>JBQGCR010000573.1:0-4839 GCA_052038585.1 Kineosporiaceae bacterium | reverse complement strand
CGCGGCCGGGGGTCGGACGACGGCGACGGCCACCGGCGCGGCCGCGGGGCCGACGACGGCGCGGGCCACGACGCGGGCGACGACCACGGCCGCCGGCACGGCGGGCACGGCGCCGACGACTGACCGGGAACTGACCGGGCGGGCGTCCGGGCGGGCCGGTCCCCGTCCGTAGACTGGGGGCCGTGCCCGCCCGCGTCGTCCTCCTCGCCGGTCCGTCGGGCAGCGGCAAGACCTCCCTGTGCCGGCGGCTCGGCCTGCCGGTCCTCGCGCTCGACGACTTCTACCGCGACGGCGCCGACGCCGACGACCCGGCCGCGCAGCCGCCGATGCCGGCCCGGTTCGGCATCGTCGCCAGGGGCCACCCGGACGCCAGGCACGCCGGCGTCGCCGTCGCGCCGATCGAGCGGCTCTGCGCCGACGGTGCGGCGGACGTGCCGGTCTACGACATCCCGACCTCACGTCGCACCGGCACCGCCCGGCTCGACCTCGCCGGCGCGCCGGTGTTCGTCGCCGAGGGCATCTTCGCGGCCGAGGTGGTCGCCGCCGTCCGCGACCGCGGGTGCCTCGCCGACGCGATCTGCCTGCGGCTGCACCCGGCCGTGACCTTCGGGCGCCGGCTCCTGCGGGACCTCGCGGAGAGCCGCAAGCCCCCGATCACCCTCGTGCGCCGCGGGCTGGGGCTCGCCCGCTCGGAGCCCGCGCTCGTCCGGCGCTGGACCGACCTCGGCTGCCGGCCGTGCAGCATCGCCGAGGCCGAGCGGTCGCTGCGGACGCTGCTCGCGGGCTGAGCCCGTCAGCGCGCCAGGGCCTTCGCCACGAGGGTGGCGTACAGCCCGGCCCCGCGCCGGCTCGGGTGGATGTCGCACGTCCCGTCCGGCCGGACGACGAGAAGCCCTGCGGCGCACAGGCTCCCGTCGAAGGGCTCGGCCGCGGCCCGGAACGCCGTGAAGCCGTCGACCACGCGCACGCCCGGGTGGGCGGCCGCCGCCTGGAGGTACAGGTCGCGCAGCAGGGACGCCCCGAACGTCACCGTCGGGCTGGAGTAGTCGGTGGAGTAGTAGCCGACGAGCAGGACCGGGCCGGCGTACACCTCGCGCAGCCCGGCGAGGACCGTGTCGAGGTCGGCCCGGACGCCGTCGAGCACCGCGACCGTCTCGACCGGGTCGAGGCAGCCCGTCGGCGAGGT
This sequence comes from Kineosporiaceae bacterium, assembly GCA_052038585.1. Classification (GTDB taxonomy): domain Bacteria; phylum Actinomycetota; class Actinomycetes; order Actinomycetales; family Kineosporiaceae; genus JBQGCR01. Next base: position 3,653 of record JBQGCR010000573.1, on the reverse strand, counting down.
CTTCTGGCACAGGAAGAGGTCGTTGACGCCGACCTGCAGGGTGACGGCGCGCGTGCGCGGGTGCTGGCGGAGCCAGCCCTTCGCGGCGCCGAGCTGGGTGGCCGTGTACGGCGCGTGGAGCGCGGCGACGCTGCGGTAGGGCAGGCACCCGTTGTCGTCCCCGGTCGGGCGGATCATGCCGGTGACCGTCTGGCCGGGGCAGGCGAGGTCGGTCACGGGGATCCCGGTGCGCGCCGCGAGGATCTGCGGGTAGCCGACGTAGAGCCGCGGCGGGCTGGGCACCGGCAGGTTCGGGGTGAAGCCGAAGGGCACCGAGTCGCCGAGGGCGAGCACCGGTCCCGCCGTCGTCGACGTCGTCGGCGTCGGTGCCGTCGTCGGGGCGGCCGAGGCCGGCGACGGCAGCGCCGCCGCGAGGGCGGCGACGACGGCGAGCCCGGCGGCGACCCGGCGTACGCGCATGAGACCCACACTCCCGCAGCGGCGCAGCGCGGTCCCGGACGGGGCCGCACCAGGACGCGGACTCTGCCACCCCCGGGCCGCGCCGGGCAAGAACCGGGTGGTTGGTCGAGGACCGGGTGCCGTCAGTCGAGGACCGGGACCCCCGCCCGGGCGAGCACGTGCCGGTAGAGCGCCAGGTCGTCCGGCCGGGGCACGAGCAGGCCGCGGGCGCACTCGCGGGTGCCGTGCGGGCTGTACCCGACGACCCGCACCGGCACGCCCGGCGCGGTCCTGACGAGCCACTCCGCGGTGGCGCGCAGGGCCGCCCGGCCGTCGTTGAGCCCCGGCACGAGCAGCAGCCGGACCTCGGCGAGCAGCCCGTCGCCGGCGAGGCGCTCGATGCTCGCGAGCACGCGGGTGTTCGACGCGCCGGTGAGCACGACGTGCATGTCGTCGTCGAGCGCCTTGAGGTCGACCATGACGCCGTCCAGCAGCGGCGCCAGCAGGTCCCACACCCACGGGTCGGCGTCGCCGTTGGTGTCGAGGAACCGGCTGAGCCCGGCGGTGCCCGGGTCGGCGGCGAGCGCCGAGAGCAGCGCGTGGACGAAGCGCGGCTGCCCCGTCGCCTCACCACCGGTCACCGTGACCCCGGTGAGGAACGGCGCCGCGTCCCGGACGCCGGCGACGACGTCGTCGACCGACGTCGGGTCGAGATCGGACGGCGCGACGGGGATCGTCGTCGGGTTGTGGCAGACGAGGCAGTCGAAGGCGCAGCCCTGGAGGAAGACGACGTACCGGTTGCCCGGTCCGTCGACCGCGGAGAACGGCAGCTGCCCCGCGACGAGGCCGAGCTCGGGGGACGTCTCGCCGACGGCCGTCACGGCGCCACCTGCTTCGGGACCCGCTGCGCGAGAGCCTGGTTGCGGATCGCCGTCGCCCCGAGGACGGTGCTCGCGTGCCGGGCGCCGTCGGCGGCCGCCGCGACGTCCCGCTCGCGCACGAGGTAGCCGGTGACCCGGACGAAGCCCGAGCCGTCGACGTCGAACGTGAAGTCCCGCATGCCCTCGGCGAAGGCGCCGCGGACGACGGCGACGACGGCGTCCGGGTTGCGCGCGACGCCCGGCTCGAAGCGGAAGACGTCGCTCACGCCCGCGGTGAACCAGCGGTGCAGCGGCGCGACCGCCCGCACGTGGTCGTAGAGCGCCGGCTCCCGGCCGACGGGGATCCGGGCGCCGGCGGTGACGCCGACGTCGCTGTCGATCCCGCTCTGCGCGTGCAGGACCGCACGTCCGCCGCTGCCGCCGCAGTAGGGGACCGGCGTCGCGGAGACGAGCTCGGCGACGCGCGCGACGAGCCGCTCCCCGAGCGCGTCCGCCTCCGGGTCGACGCCGTAGAGGGCGGCCGGTCCCGCCGGATCGGTGTGCGCGAGAAGGGTGTCGACGGCCTCGGCGACGCCGAGGACCCCGAACATCGCCGTGAACCGGTCGAGGTGGACCAGCTCTTCCCGGACGAGCCAGTCGTGCTCGAAGAACGGGCTCCGCTCGACGAGGTGGCGCACCCGCGCGGTGATGAGCTCGGCGGTCAGGGCGACGTCCTCGGGGAGCGCGTCGCGCAGGTACCCCTCGACGCCGCCGCCGTACCGGCGCACGCTCTCGGCGAGGTTCAGCCGGACGAGGGTGTGCGAGCCGCCGCCGACCGGTAGCACGTTGTAGCAGGAGACGACGCCGTAGGGCGTCGGGTAGCCGGTGGCCTGGAGCGGGTGGTTGACCAGGTGCGGCTTGCCGTCGGCGCACGCGGTGCGGACGGCCTCGCGGAGCAGGTCGTCCGGCGTCCGGCCCGGGTCGACCCGCAGGGTCAGGTTGGGGACCACCTGGCGCAGCTCCCGGTCGACCGCGAGCAGGGCCCGGACCACGCGGCCGTCGTCCGGTCCGAGGTTCGCGTGGACGAAGGCGTCGGGCAGGAGCCGGTCGAGCAGCCGCCAGAACAGGCGCAGCGCGCCGGTGAGGGCGGCGTCCGCACGGCCGGCGGCGTACGGCTCGAGGAGGGTGTCGAGGTCGCCGAGGTAGACGGGGTAGCCGGTGATCGAGGGCACCCCCGCGTACACGGCGAGGAGGAAGGCCAGGGCGTCGGGCAGGTCGCCCGGGGGCGGGAGCTCGAGGTGCGCGCTGCCCCGGGCGAGGGCCGTGGCGTAGTCGGGCAGGACGTAGCGGGGCCGGTAGGGCGCGTTGCCCTCGCCGAGGTCGTGGACGACGCCCTTGTCCTGCGCCGCACGGCACGCCTCGCTGACGTGGGGCGGGTCGAGCGCGTTCTCGGCGAGACCGGCGAGCGCCTGGACGCGCTGGCGGTAGGTCAGCGCCGGGTCGGTCAGGCACGCGCGCACGAGCGCCTGCAGCTCGGGGAGCTCCATGCCTGCGAACCTAGGCGCGCGCCGGGCCGCGCGACCGGGACCAAGGTGGGCCACGCTGGGGGCGTGACCCGGCTGCTCGTCGTCTCCGACACCCACGTCCCGGCGCGGGCCCGCGACCTCCCGGCGCCGGTGTGGGCGGCCGTCGACGCCGCCGACGTCGTCGTCCACGCCGGCGACTGGGTCGACGTGGCGCTCCTCGACCGGCTCGAGGAGCGGCTCGCCGGGCGGCCGCTCATCGCCTGCCACGGCAACAACGACGGGCCGGCGCTGCGGGCGCGGCTGCCGGAGGTCGCACGGACGACGCTGGACGGCGTCCGCCTCGCCGTCGTCCACGAGACCGGCGGCCGGGACGGCCGGGAGCGGCGGGCCCTCGCCCGCTTCCCCGACGTCGACGTCCTCGTCTTCGGGCACAGCCACATCCCGTGGGACACCGTCGCGACCCGGCCGGACGGGTCGACCCTGCGGCTGCTCAACCCCGGCTCGCCGACGGACCGGCGCCGGCAGCCGCACCACACGTGGCTGACGGCGACGACGGACGACGGCGGGCTGCGCGACGTCGTCCTGCACCGGCTCTGACCGCCGGCTCCGGCTGTCGGTGGTCGGTGCTTCGATCAGCGGCATGGACGCAGCAGAGGTGGTCCGGGCCTACTGGGCGCGGACGCAGGGCCGGGACTGGGACGGCGTGCGGGCGCTGCTCGCCGACGACCTCGTCGTCGAGTGGCCGGTCAGCGGCGAGCGCTTCACGAGCGCCGACGCCTTCGTCGGGATGAACGCCGCCTACCCGGAGGGCTGGACGATCGACGTGCGG
>JBQGCR010000572.1:0-5503 GCA_052038585.1 Kineosporiaceae bacterium | reverse complement strand
AGGCCCGTCGGGTGGAACTGGAAGAACTCCATGTCCTCCAGCGGCAGGCCGCGCCGCCACACGATGCCCATGCCGTCTCCGGTCAGGGTGTGCGCGTTCGACGTCGTCTTGAAGACCTTGCCGTAGCCGCCGGTCGCGAGGACGACGGCCTTGGCCTGGAAGACGTGGATCTCGCCGGTGGCGAGCTCGTACGCGACGACGCCGGCGGCGCGCTGGACGCCGTCCACCTCGTTGAGCAGGAGGTCGAGCACGTAGAACTCGTTGAAGAACTCCACCTCGTGCTTGACGCACTGCTGGTAGAGCGTCTGGAGGATCATGTGGCCGGTGCGGTCCGCGGCGAAGCACGACCGGCGGACCGCGGCCTCGCCGTGGTTGCGGGTGTGCCCGCCGAACCGGCGCTGGTCGATCTTGCCCTCGGGGGTGCGGTTGAAGGGCAGGCCGAACTTCTCCAGGTCGAGGACGGCGTCGATCGCCTCCTTGCACATGACCTCCGCGGCGTCCTGGTCGACGAGGTAGTCGCCGCCCTTGACGGTGTCGAAGGTGTGCCACTCCCAGTTGTCCTCCTCGACGTTGGCGAGGGCGGCGCACATGCCGCCCTGCGCCGCGCCGGTGTGGGACCGGGTCGGGTAGAGCTTGGTGAGGACGGCGGTGCGGGCGCGCTGGCCGGACTCGAGCGCGGCGCGCATGCCCGCGCCGCCGGCGCCGACGATGACGACGTCGTACCTGTGGGTCTGCATGGTCGAGGACCTCCGGATCAGGTGTGGGGCGTCAGCCGCCGACGCGGCACTGCTCGAGGGTCGAGGCCGGGTCGATGCACGGGTCGAAGGTGAAGATGACGAGCGAGCCGAGGGCGATGATGACGAACGTCGCGACGTAGAGCATCATCTTGAGCCAGTAGCGCGTCGTGTCCCGCTCGGCGTAGTCGTTGATGACCGTCCGGACGCCGTTGGCGCCGTGCAGCATCGCGAGCCAGAGCATCGTCAGGTCGACGACCTGCCAGAACGGGCTCGCCCACTTGCCGGCGACGAACGCGAAGTCGATCCGCTTGATGCCCTCGCCGAGCATGAGGTTGACGAACAGGTGCATGAGGACGAGGACGACGAGGAGCACGCCGCTCATCCGCATGAAGAGCCAGCTGTAGAGCTCGAAGTTCGAGCGGGTGGCCCGGGTCCGCGAGTAGGGGCTGCGGGGGGCGTCGAGGGAAGGGGCGCTCATCGGGGCCTCACTCGCTGAAGACGATGCCGAGGTGGCGGATCAGGAACGGCACGAGCAGCACGAACCACAGGGCGAGCACGCCCCAGAGCATCTGCCGCTGGTACTTGGGGCCCTTGGCCCAGAAGTCGACCGCGATGAGCCGCAGGCCGTTGAAGGCGTGGAACATGACCGCCGCCACGAGACCCGCCTCGCCGAGACCGACGACCGGGTTCTTGTACGACTCCATGACGGTGTTGTAGGCCTCGGGGCTCACGCGCACGAGGGCGGTGTCGAGCACGTGCACGAGAAGGAAGAAGAAGATGAGGACACCGGTGATCCGGTGCGCCACCCACGACCACATGCCTTCCCGGCCCCGGTACAGCGTTCCCGCGGGCTTCGTCGCCACGGCCACGAGCGCCTCCTCCACAAGGCTCGGGGACGTCGCTCGTGTCACCGAGGTGGACGCCTGGTGACGACACGGCGGACGGCGACGTCCGATGAGGCCACTCTAGTGAGGCCGCAGCGCCTGTTCCTCACCGCGAGGCCCGCGTGTGACGAACTCGTCAAGGCTGGACAGGAACTTGTGCACGCGTGAACCCGCCCGCCCGTGGGTGCGGGCAGGACACGCCGCGACCGTCGCCGGGTGCGGGCAGTTCCGCAGGACACGCCGCCGGCGTGTCCTGCCGAACCGCCCGCACCCCGGGCGGCGCCGGCCCCGGGACCCGGGCCCGGGCCAGGCGGGTCACCCCCTAGGCTCGCCGCGTGACGCAGAGCGACGCCGTCCCGGCGCCCCCCGCCACGCCCGTGCCCGGGCTCCACGCCATCGTCCCCGCCGGCGGGGCCGGCACCCGGCTGTGGCCGCTGAGCCGGGCCGGGCGGCCGAAGTTCCTCCTCGACCTCACCGGCAGCGGGCGGACCCTGCTCCAGCAGACGTGGGACCCGCTCGAGCCGCCCCCCGGGGCGGCCGGCCTCGTCGTCGTCACGGGCACCGCGCACGCGCACGCGGTCGCCGACCAGCTGCCCGGGCTCGCCCCGGAGAACCTGCTCGCCGAGCCGCTGCCCCGGGACTCCGCCGCGGCGATCGGCCTGGCCGCCGCCGTCCTCGAGCGGCGCGACCCGGGCTGCGTCGTCGCCTCCTTCGCGGCCGACCACGTCGTCCGCGACGGCGCCGCGTTCGACGCCGCCGTCCGCGAGGCCGTCGAGGTCGCGCGCGGCGGGGACGTCGTGACGATCGGCATCGCCCCGACCTTCCCGTCCACCGCCTTCGGCTACATCCGCGCCGGCGCGCCGCTCGCCGTGCCGGGCGCGCCGTCGGCGCTGCGGGTCGCGCAGTTCGTCGAGAAGCCGGACGCCGCGACCGCCGCCGCCTACCTGGCGACCGGCGAGTACCGCTGGAACGCGGGCATGTTCGTCATGCGCGCCGCCGTCCTCCTCGAGCTGCTCGCGCAGAGCCGGCCCGCGCTCCACGCCGGGCTCGTCGAGATCGCCGACGCCTACGACACCGGCGCCCGCGACGAGGTGCTCGCCCGCGTCTGGCCCGGGCTGGAGAAGGTCGCCGTCGACTACGCCGTCGCCGAGCCCGCGGCCGCGGCCGGCCGGGTCGCCGTCGTGCCCGCCGACCTCGGCTGGGACGACGTCGGTGACTTCGCCGCGCTCGCGGGCCTCGTCACCCACGAGAGCCCGGTCGGGGTCCTCGGCGACGGCACGGACCTGCTCGCCGTCGACGCGTCCGGCGTCGTCGTCCCCGGCTCCGGCCGGGTCGTCGCGGTGCTCGGCCTCGACGACGTCGTCGTCGTCGACACCCCGGACGCCCTCCTCGTGACGACGCGCGAGCGGGCCCAGGACGTCAAGGGCCTCGTCGACGCGCTCAAGGCCCGCGGCCGCACCGACCTCACCTAGCCGGCCTCACCTGGGCAGGCAGCGCGGGCTCGAGCAGCGAGGTCACCGCCCAGGCCACCGCGGCGGCGACGAGCGCCGCCGACGCGGGCGCGACGACGACGCCGTAGGCGAGCGCGAGGACGCCGACCTCGGCGGCCGCCCCGGCCACCCGCAGCAGCGGCTGCTGCCCGGGCCGCGGGAACACGATCGCGGCAGTGGCCTCGACGACCGTGGACGCGAAGGCGACGACCGGGGCGACGACGGCGGCGGCGGGCAGCCACCACCACTGCGGCTGGGCGGCCCACCCGGCGCCCGGCCAGAGCCGCACGACGAGCCAGGGGGTCAGGGTCAGCGGCAGCGTCGCGACGACGACGGCCGCGAGGAGCACGCCGAGCGCGGCGGTCGCCGCGACCCGGTCCGCCGCGGGCAGCGGCGCCGGACTCCTCGTGCCCACGGACGCAGCGTCGCACCCGCGGGCGCGGCGCCGCCACGGCCCATCGAGGACGCGAATCCGCTACGGGAAGGTCCCCCAGCGGCCCGCGGCCCAGCCGGCGCCGACGACGAGGAGGGCGGCCAGGCCGGCGAGCCACGCGCCGACCTCGACGTCGCGGGCCTGGACGACGACCTGGCGTGGCAGGTCCGACAGGACGTCGGAGAGCTGGTCGGCGTCGCTCGCGGAGAAGTACTGCCCGCCGGTCGTCTCGGCGACCTCGCGCAGCGTCGGCTCGTCGGCGACGAGGAAGCTGCGACCGCCGAAGCCGCCGCCGAACCCGCCGCCGCCGCGGAACCGGTCGAACGTCTCCCCGCCGAGCTGCTCGGCCGAGCAGACGAGCGACGTCGGGTTCGTCGTGCCGAAGCCGATCGGGTACACCCGCACGCCGCGCTCGGCGGCGACCTGCGCGGCGTCGAGCGGGGCGACCCCGGTCGTGTTCGCGCCGTCGGTGAGCAGGACGACGATCTCCGGCGCGTAGGCGGCCGGTCCGCCCGGGGTCGGGACGCGGCCCTCGTCGAGGGCGTCCCCGGACGTCGTCGCCGGGGCGACGGCCGGGTTGATCTGGGCGATCGCGTCGACACCCTTGAGCATCGCCGCGCCGATCGCCGTGCCGCGGGCCGTCGTCAGGGTGTCGATCGTCGTGAGCAGGGAGCGCCGGTCGTCGGTCGGGGCGACGGCGAGCTGCGCGGATCCGGCGAAGACCACCAGGCCGATCCGGGTGTCCTCCGGCTGGTCCTCGACGAACGCGCGGACGGCGTCCTGCGCGGCGGCCAGCCGGTTCGGCTCGACGTCGGTCGCGCACATCGAGCCCGAGACGTCGAGGGCGACGACGAGCGCGGCGCTGCTCGTCGGGACGTCGACCCGCACCTGCGGCCGGGCCGCTGCGACGACGAGGAACGCGAGGGCCGCGAGGAGCAGGCCCGCGGGGACGTGCCGCCGCCACGCCGAGCGCCGGGGCGCCGCCGCCCGGACGAGCGCGAGCGAGGACAGCCGCACCGCCGAGCGGCGCCGCCGGCGCAGCGCGAGCACATAGAGCCCCGCGAGCAGCGGGACGGCGAGCAGCCCGAGCAGGACCGGCGACCAGGCGAAGGACACCTCACACCACCCGCCCGGTCCGGGCGAGCGACACCGCGGCGGCGGCGACGAGCAGCAGCGCCGCGACGCCCGCGAGCAGCCCGGTGAGCTCCGAGCGCGTCGTGCGGACCGTCCAGGCGAGGTCGATCGAGTCGTAGACCTCCTCGAGCGCGGCGGCGTCGGCGGCGTCGTGGTACCTGCCGTCCGTCGTGCGGGCGATCTCCTGCAGCAGCGCCGCGTCGAGCCGGGTCGCCACCTGGAAGCCGTCGATCTCCAGAGTCGTCCCGGCCGCGCTGCCGAGGCCGACCGCGTGCACCTCGACGCCGGCGGTCGAGGCGAGGTCGGCGACGGCGACCGGGTCGGCCCGGTCGGTGTTCTCCCCGTCGGAGAGCAGGACGACGGCGGAGTCGGCGTAGTAGCCGAGCGCGGGGTCGGAGGAGCGGGGCTCGGGCCCGCCCGCGTCGTCGTCGTCGACCGTCACGCTGCGGCCCGCGATCGCCGACAGCGACGCCTGGAGCCCGCGGGCGAGCGCCGTCGCGCCGCCGGGCTCGAGCCGGTCGAGCGACGCGAGCACCGCGCCGCGGTCGAGCGTCGGCTGCTGGGTGACGACGCCGCTGGAGGAGAAGGCGACGACGCCGATGCGCACCTGCGGCGGCTGCCGCTCGACGAAGGTGCGGGCGGCGGCCCGGGCGGCGTCCATCCGGGACGGCGCGAGGTCCGTGGCGGCCATGCTGCCGGAGACGTCGAAGGCGAGGACGACGGTGCCCTCGCGGCGCGGCTCGGCGACCTCCGCCTGCGGCCGGGCGAGGGCGACGGCGAGGACGGCGAGCGCGGCGAGCAGGAGGGTGGGCGCGAGGTGCCGGC
>JBQGCR010000571.1:0-2885 GCA_052038585.1 Kineosporiaceae bacterium | reverse complement strand
GCCCTCGTCCTGGTCGCGGGGGGGGTGGGCACCGCCCTCTACCGCGGGGGCGCCTCCGGCGCCGCCCCGCCGGCCCAGACGGCGACGACGGCGCCGACCGTCACCGCGAGCCCCGACCCGACGGCGACCACCCTGCCCCCGGTCACCCCGCCCGCGACGACCCCCGCGACGACGGCCGGCACGACGCCGACCGCCCCGGCCGCGCCGGAGCCCTTCGCCGCCGTCCGCTGGAAGAACCACACGTACACCCTCGACTGCGGCGACGGCCCGACGCCGGTCGAGATCAGCGACGGCACCGGCACCTGCGGCGGCAAGCCCGTGCGCCTGGAGACCCGGGACATCACGCTCGGCGGCGACCCCTACCGGCTCGCGACCTTCACGGTCGGCCGCGCCGGCTCGCAGCGCGACGTCGTCCACGTCTACGCACCGGGCGCCGACGGCGGCGAGCGGCTCGCCGTCGAAGCCGTGGGCTACGCGCTGGCGCTGCCGGGGGTCACCTGGGACGGCACCGCGCTCAACGCCGTGGGTGCCTCGGGTGACCTCGACGGCGCCGAGGTGCGGGTCACGCTGCGGGCCAGGGCCGGCGACGTCGTCGCGGACCTCGAAACGGTCCGGCAGGCGCAGCCGCTGTACAGCCTCGAGCTGACCACGCTGCCGAAGGGCGGCAACGTCGTCACGCTCGGCATGGACACCGGGGGCACCGCCTGGCCGATGCTCATGACCGACGGCCGGGTGCTCGACGGCGACCTGACCTTCTTCGTCGTCGAGTGGGGCGACGGCACCGAGTACAGCGAGGGCGAGGGCGAGGGCATCGACCGGTGCCTGACCGAGCGGGCCCCGGAGCCGCTGGCGCCGAAGTCCTTCGACTACGACCACACCTACGACGCGCCCGGGGAGTACACGATCACCGTGCGGGTCTCGGCCTGCTCGCGCAACGACACCGACTCCGCGCCCGGCCGGTCGGACGAGATCGTGCGGCAGATCGGCGTCGTCGTCGAGTGAGCCGGCTCAGCGGGTGACCCGCCCGCTGTGCAGCTCGACCACCTCGTCCGCGAGCGCGACGAGCACCGGGTCGTGGGTCGCCACGACCGCGGTGAGCCCGCGCTCGCGGACGAGGCCGCGCAGCAGCTCCATGACGGTGCGGGCCGTCGTCGAGTCCAGCTGCCCGGTCGGCTCGTCCGCGACGAGCAGGTCGGGGTCGTTCGCCAGGGCGCGGGCGACGGCGACGCGCTGCTGCTGGCCGCCGGACAGCTCGTCGGGCCGCTGCCTCGCCTGACCGGACAGGCCGACGACGTCGAGGAGCTCGGCGACGCGGGCCTCGCGCGCGGCGGGCTCGGCCCCGACGAGCCGCAGGGGCACGCCGACGTTCTCGGCGGCCGTGAGCATCGGGACGAGGCCGAAGGACTGGACGACGACGCCCACCCGGTGCCGCCGCAGCTCGACGAGCTCGGCCTCGGACAGGGCGGACACCTCGACGTCGCCGGTCTCGCCGGCGAGGTGCACCGTCCCGGCGTCGGGCCGGTCGAGCCCGGCGAGCAGGTTGAGCAGCGACGTCTTCCCCGAGCCGGAGCGGCCCCGGACGACGAAGAGCGTCCCGCCGGGCACGTCGAGGTCGACGCCGTCGAGGGCGTGCACCGCGCGCCGCCCCCGGCCGAAGGTGCGGGTGAGCCCCCGGCCGCGGACCGCCGTCGCCGTCGTCGCCGTCACCGGGCCCCCCTCTCGTCGTCGCCGGGGGCCGGCGTCCCCGGCCGCACGGCGATGTGGTCCGGCTCGAGGGCGAGCCGCACCCGGTCGCGCAGCTCGAGCGCCGAGACGAAGTCGCGGGGCAGCTGGAGCCGGCCGACCCGGTCGAGCACCGCGTACTCCTCGGCGACGACGCGGTGCGAGCCGTCCTCGTCGACCTCGGTGCGGCGCAGCACCTCCGAGGCCGTGCGGCCGTCGCGGATCGCGACGGTCCGCCGCACCTGCTCGCTGACGAGCGGGTCGTGCGTGACGACGAGGACGCTCACGCCGAGCTCGGCGTTCGCCGTCCGGATCGCCGCGAAGACCTCGTCGGACGTCGCCTCGTCGAGCTCGCCCGTCGGCTCGTCCGCGAGGAGGATCCCCGGCTCGTTGGCCAGGGCGACGGCGAGCGCGACCCGCTGCTGCTCCCCGCCGGACATCTGCTGCGGCCGGCGGTCCGCGCAGTGGCCGACCCCGAGCAGCCGGAGCAGCTCCCCCGGCCGCCGGCCGCGCACGGCCCGCGGCGCCCGGGCGACGGTGAGCGGCAGCGCGACGTTCTCGGCCGCGGTGAGGTAGGGCAGGAGGTTGCGCGCCGTCTGCTGCCAGACGAAGCCGACGACGTGCCGGGCGTAGCGCACCCGGTCCCGGCCGCCGAGCGCCGTGAGGTCGTAGCCCGCCACCTCGGCCCGGCCGGCGGTCGGGGTGTCGAGGCCGGACAGGATCGTCAGCAGCGTCGACTTGCCGGAGCCGGAGGCGCCGACGACGGCGACGACGTCCCCGGCCGCGACGTGCAGGTCGAGCCCCTGGAGGGCCTGCACCTCGACGTCGGCGGTCCGGAAGATCCGGACGAGCCCCTCGCACGTGACGGCTGCGGGACCGGTCGACCGGCTCATGCCGCTCCTCCTTCGACGGTGCGGGTCGCGGCGGCGGGACGGACCCGCCCGGCCACGACGACCGCGGTGGTGACGGACAGCGCGACGGCGGCGCCGAAGCCGGCGACGAGCGCGAGGACGGCGAGCGGGTCGAGCACGACGGCGGCCGGCAGCACGGCGCCGGACAGCGCCCGCAGGTCCGCGACGGGCAGCACGAGGACGGCGGACACCGCCCCGGCGAGCAGCCCGGTGACCAGGGCGACCGCGGTGAGCGGCACGGTCTCGGCGACG
>JBQGCR010000570.1:0-3187 GCA_052038585.1 Kineosporiaceae bacterium | reverse complement strand
GCCGGGGGTTATGCGGCCACGACGGACCATCGACGCCAGGTCGGCGTCCGCCCGACGCTGAGTGCATGACCGACCACCGCCTCGCCGCCGGGTCCAGCACCCGTCGCGCCGTCGACGCCGTCGCCCATGTCGCGGTGGGCGCGCTCGTCGTCCTCCTCGTCCTCGTGCCGGGACGCGGGTCGCCGCTCGACGACGTCGTCGGCCCGGTCGACGGCTGGCCTCTCCCGGCTCGGGTCGCCCTCGTCGTCGCCGGCGCGTCGCTCACGCTGGCCGGGCTCGTCGCCCTCCGCCGCCTCGTCCGGGAGCGGGCTCGTCCCTCGTCGCGCCCGTAGCGTCCATGATCACGCGCGTAGCGTCCATGATCACGCCTGCAGCGTGCATGATCACGGGGAGGGGAGGGGGAAAGGGGGAGGGGGGTCAGGCGACTCGGGAGGCGGGGGGGCTGGGGACGGCGCGGAGGAAGGCCGGGGCGGCGAAGTCCTGGTCGGCGAAGGCCTGGGCGACGGCGGCGGCGACGTCCTCGACGTCGTCGACCCGGCACAGGGCGATCGCCGAGCCGCCGAAGCCGCCGCCGGTCATCCGGGCACCGAGGGCGCCGGCGGACCGGGCGGTCGCGCAGGCGACGTCGAGCTCGGCGCACGAGACCTCGTAGTCGTCGCGCAGCGAGGCGTGCGAGGCGTCGAGCAGGGGACCGATGTCGCCGGTCCGGCCGGCGCGCAGGAGGTCGACGACCTGCTCGACCCGGGCGATCTCGGTGACGACGTGCCGCACCCGGGCCCGCAACTCGTCGTGCGGAAGCCGGGCCAGGGCGGCGTGGAGGCCGTCCGGGGTCCCGTCGCGCTGCGCGTCGACGCCGAGCACGCCGACCGCCTCCGCGCCCATCTCCCGGCGGCTGCCGTACTGGCCGTCGACGAGCGCGTGGTGGGCGCGGGTGTCCATGACGAGCAGCTCGAGCCCCGCGGCGGCGAGGTCGAACGGCACGAGGGAGACGGTGAAGTCGCGGCAGTCGAGGAGCATCGCCGAGCCCTCCTCGCACCGCAGGGACGCCGCCTGGTCGAGCCCGCCCGTCGGCGCGCCGGCGATCCGGGTCTCGGCCTCGACGCACGCGGCGGCCAGGCGCGCCCGGCCGGCGTCGCTCGCCCCGAGCCCGAGGTCGTGCACGTCGTCGAGCGCGACGGCGACCGCGCACTCGATCGCCGCGGACGACGACAGGCCGGACCCGAACGGCACCCGCCCGTCGACGACCGCGTCGAAGCCGCCGACGTCGAGGCCGTTGCGGCGCAGCGCCCACGGGACCCCGACGGCGTAGCCGGACCAGCCCTCGACGGCGCCCGGCGCGACGTCCTCGAGCCGGCCGTCGTAGCCGCCCTCGACCTGCGCCGACGCGACCCGGACGACGCCGTCGTCCCGGGGCGCGAGCGCCACGAACGTCCTGTGCGGCAACGCGAACGGCAGGCACAGCCCGGCGTTGTAGTCGACGTGCTCGCCGACGACGTTGACCCGGCCCGGGGCGGCCCAGACCCCGACCGGCGCCCGGCGGGAGGCGGTGCGGAAGGCGGTGGCGACGGACGCGGCGACCTCGCCGGCGTCGGGCTCGGGGTACCAGACGGGGTGCGCGGTGCGCGAGCTCACGAGGCGACCTCGCGCAGCCGGGCGGCGATCGCCTCCGGCTGGGCGTCGTTGACCCACGCGCCCATCCCGCTCTCGGACCCCGCGAGGTACTTGAGCTTGCCGGGGGAGCGCAGCACGGAGAACAGCTGCAGGTGCAGGCGGCCGAGCTCGCGGCCCTCGCGGACCGGCGCCTGGTGCCAGCCCGCGATGTACGGCAGCGCGCTCACCCCGTCGAAGTAGCGGTCGGCCCGGCGCAGGAGCTCGAGGTAGACGACGGCGAGCTCGTCGCGCTCGGCCCCGTCGAGCGCCGCGAGGTCCGGCACGTCGCGGTGCGGGGCGAGGTGCACCTCGACCGGCCAGCGCGCGGCGGCCGGGACGTACGCCGTCCAGTGCTCGCCAACGAGCACCACCCGGGTGCCGGCCCGGCGCTCGGCGTCGAGCACGTCGCGCAGCAGGCTGCCGCCGGTGCGGTCGCGGTGCGCCGCGGCCTGGCGCAGCAGCGCCTGGGTGCGTGGGGTGACGAACGGGTAGGCGTAGATCTGCCCGTGCGGGTGGTGCAGGGTGACGCCGATCTCCTGGCCCCGGTTCTCGAAGCAGAAGACCTGCTCGACCTCGGGCAGGGCGGACAGCTCCGCGGTCCGGTCCGCCCACGCCTCGACGACGGTGCGCACCCGGGACGGCTCGAGGTCGGCGAACGTCGAGGCGTGCGCGGACGTGAAGCACACGACCTCGCAGCGCCCGGTCCCCGGCCGGCTCGGCCACAGCGGCTCGCCGTCGACGAAGCCGGGCTCGCCCTCGACCCGCGTCGTCAGGGACGGGAAGCGGTTCTCGAAGACGACGACGTCGTAGTCGCCCGCCGGGATCTCCGACGGCACGACGCCGCGGCCGGTCGGGCACAGCGGGCACTCGTCGGCCGGCGGCAGGAAGATCCGGGTGTTGCGGTGCGTCGCGATCGCGACCCACTCGCCGGTGAGGACGTCGTAGCGCAGCTGCGAGCCGCCGCCGGCGGCGTCGAGCGGCCGGGTGTCGACGCTGTCCCGGGTGGCCTCGCCGGACAGGTACGGCTCGCTGTCGTCGAAGTAGAACAGCTCGCGTCCGTCGGCCATCGTCGCGCGGGTCTTGCGGACCGTGCCGCCCGCGAGGGTCGTGGTCACCGTGCCTCCTGGCGCAGGTCGTCGTGCAGGTGGTGCGGGGGGTGGTCGTGGCCGAACGGGTCGTCCACGAGCTCCGTACCCCCCGCCGTCTCGGCGACGCGCAGCTGGCCGACGCGGGAGGCGAGCGTGCGGCGCGCGTCGAGGTCGAGGCCGGAGTCGGTGACGAGGACGTCGACCTCGTCGAGCCGGGCCATCGACGACAGGCCGACGACGCCCCACTTGCTGCTGTCGGCGGTGACGACGACCTGGCGCGCCGAGGCGATGAGCGCCCGGTTCGTCTCGGCCTCGACGAGGTTGGGCGTCGTGAAGCCGGCGCGCTCGTCGACGCCGTGGACGCCGAGGAAGAGCCAGTCGACGTGCAGCGACGTCAGCGCCGTCACCGCGACCGGGCCGACGAGGGCGTCCGACGGCGTCCGGACGCC
>JBQGCR010000569.1:0-2840 GCA_052038585.1 Kineosporiaceae bacterium | reverse complement strand
CAGCCGCCACCGGAGGAGTCCGATGACCCCGACCACCGCCCGCTCGCTCCTCGTCGTCGGCGGGGGCATGGTCGCCCAGCGCCGCGTCGAGGCGCTGGCGGCCCGGCAGGACCCCGACGCGCCCCTGTGGCAGGTCACCGTGCTCGCCGAGGAGCCGCGCGCCCCGTACGACCGCGTCCACCTCACGTCGTACTTCGACGGCCGCGACCCGGCGACCCTCGCGCTCGGCGACCCCGCGCTGTGGGAGCGGGCCGACGTCACCCTGCGCCGGGCCGAGCAGGTCGTCGCCGTCGACCGGGCCGCGCGCACCGTGACGACGCGCCGGTCGAACGGGACGGCCGGACGGACGTACGGCTACGACGCGCTCGTCCTCGCGACCGGCTCGTCGGCGTTCGTCCCGCCCGTCGAGGGCACGGACCTGCCGGGCTGCTTCGTCTACCGCACGCTCGACGACGTCGCCGCGCTGCGGCAGTACGTCGAGCAGGTCCGGGCCGGCGGGACCGCCGTGCGCGGCGCCGTCGTCGGCGGCGGGCTGCTCGGCCTCGAGGCGGCGGGAGCGCTGCAGGCCCTCGGGGTCGAGAGCCACGTCGTCGAGTTCGCCCCGCGGCTCATGCCGATCCAGGTCGACGAGGGCGGCGGCGAGGCGCTGCGGCGCATCGTCGAGGGGCTCGGGGTGGCGGTGCACACGTCGACGGCGACCGCCCGGATCGTGGCCGCCCGCTCGGGCCCGCGGGTCGGGGCGGTGCAGCGGATGGACTTCACGGACGGCGCCGGCTCCCTCGACGTCGACGTCGTCGTCCTCGCCGCGGGCGTCCGGCCTCGCGACGAGCTGGCCCGCGGCTGCGGGCTCGAGGTCGGCGCCCGCGGCGGTGTCGTCGTCGACGACGCGTGCCGCACGGCCGACCCGCACGTCTGGGCGGTCGGCGAGGTCGCGTGCATCGGCGGGCGGACGCTCGGCCTCGTCGCGCCCGGCTACGCCATGGCCGAGGTGGTCGCCGACCGGCTCCTCGGCGGCGCGGCGACGTTCCCCGGCGCCGACACCTCGACCAAGCTCAAGCTCCTCGGTGTCGACGTCGCCTCCTTCGGCGACGCGCACGGCGAGGCCCCCGGCGCCCTCTCGGTCGTCTACGCCGACCCGGTGCGCGGCGCCTACTCCAAGCTCGTGCTGTCCGACGACGCGCGCACGCTGCTCGGCGGCGTGCTCGTCGGGGACGCCTCGGCGTACGCGTCGCTGCGCCCGCTGCTCGGCCGTCCGCTCGACGGCGACCCGGCGGCGTGGCTGCTGCCCGAGGGGTCCGGCTCTCCCGCAGCGGGATCGGCGCTGCCGGACGACGCCACGGTGTGCTCGTGCAACAACGTCACCGCGGGCGCCGTGCGCGACGCCGTCCGGTGCGACGGCTGCACCGACGTCGGCGCCGTCAAGGCCTGCACGAAGGCCGGGACGTCGTGCGGCTCCTGCCTGCCGCTGGTGAAGAAGCTCGTGACGGGCGAGCTCGAGGCCGCCGGGGTCGCGGTGTCGACCGCCCTCTGCGAGCACTTCTCCCAGTCCCGGGCCCAGCTCTTCGACGTCGTCCGGGTCACCGGCATCCGGACGTTCAGCGAGCTCGTCGCCCGGCACGGCACCTCGCCGTCGGCCCGCGGCTGCGACATCTGCAAGCCCGCGGTCGCCTCGATCCTCGCGAGCCTGTGGGCCGGGCACGTCCTCGACGGCGAGAACGCCGCGCTGCAGGACACCAACGACCACGTCATGGCGAACATCCAGAAGGACGGCACGTACTCGGTCGTGCCGCGGGTGCCCGGCGGTGAGATCACCCCGGACGGGCTCATCGCGATCGGCGCGGTCGCCAAGGAGTTCGACCTCTACACCAAGATCACCGGCGGCCAGCGGATCGACCTCTTCGGGGCGCGGATCGAGCAGCTGCCGGCGATCTGGCGCCGGCTCGTCGACGCCGGCTTCGAGTCCGGGCACGCCTACGGCAAGAGCCTGCGCACCGTGAAGTCCTGCGTCGGCTCGACGTGGTGCCGGTACGGCGTCCAGGACTCGGTCGCCCTGGCGATCGCCCTCGAGCTCCGCTACCGCGGCCTGCGGTCCCCGCACAAGATCAAGCTCGGGGTCTCCGGGTGCGCCCGCGAGTGCGCCGAGGCGCGCGGCAAGGACGTCGGCGTCATCGCCACCGACAAGGGCTGGAACCTCTACGTCGGCGGCAACGGCGGCTTCACCCCGCGGCACGCGGTGCTCCTCGCCGAGGACCTCGACACCGCCACGCTCGTCCGGACGATCGACCGCTACCTCGTCTACTACGTCCGGACGGCGGACCGGCTCCAGCGCACCGCGGTGTGGCAGAACGAGATCGAGGGCGGGCTCGACCACATCCGCGCGGTGGTGCTCGAGGACTCCCTCGGCATCGCCGAGGACCTCGACGCCGCGATGGCCGCCCACGTCGACGGCTACGTCGACGAGTGGTGCGCGACGCTGGAGGACCCGGAGAAGCTGCGCCGGTTCGCGGCCTTCGTCAACGCGCCCGACACGCCCGACCCCGACCTCGCCTACGTCCGCGAGCGCGGCCAGCGCCGCCCGCTCCCCCTCACGCCGATCGAGAAGGTGACGACCCGATGACGCAGACCTGCGACCAGCCGCGCGTGACGACCGCCGCGGTGCCGGTCTGCCGCCTGGCCGACCTCGTCCCGGAGCGCGGCGTCGCCGCCCTCGTCGACGGCTGCCAGGTGGCGCTCTTCCGGCTCGTCGACGGGACAGTCCTCGCGGTCGACCAGCGCGACCCCGTGAGCGGCGCGAACGTCATGTCCCGCGGGATCGTCGGCACCCGCGGCGACGTCCCGAC
>JBQGCR010000568.1:0-4855 GCA_052038585.1 Kineosporiaceae bacterium | reverse complement strand
CGCCGAGGGCGACGACGACCCGGACCGGACCGTCCGGCTCCTCGTCGAGGGCGAGGGCGTCCGCAGCGGTGCTCACCCGCGCAGCTCCTTCCTGGTCCGGCGGACCGACACGGTGACGTCGCCGAAGGTCTCGGTGATGGGGGCCTGCGGCTTGTGGACGGTGACGTCGGCGGCGGCGACGAGCGGGCTCTCGACGCACACGCGCGCCACCGCCGCCGCGAGCGTCTCGATGAGGTCGAACGGCTCGCCGCGGACGACGTCGGCGACGGCGGTCGCGAGCTCGCCGTAGTGCACCGTACGGGCGAGGTCGTCGGTCTGCGCGGCGGGCCGGGTGTCGAGGTGGAGCACGACGTCGACGCCGAAGTCCTGCCCGTCGCGCCGCTCGTGCTCGAACACCCCGTGGAACCCGCGGGCGACGAGCCCGGCGAGCCGGACCTGGTCGAGCACGCGGCCGTCGTCGCCCGTCAGCGGGCCGAAGGGGCTCACGCGTGCGCCCCGACGGCGGCGGCGACGCGGACGGCGTCGGCGGACGGCGCGACGTCGTGCACCCGCACGCACCAGGCCCCGGCGCGGGCGGCGAGGGCGGTGACGGCGGCGGTCGCGTGGTCGCGGGCCTCGACGGGGGCGGGCGTGCCGTCGTCGTCCGCGAGCAGGCTGCCGAGGAACCGCTTGCGCGAGGCGCCGACGAGGACGGGGTGGCCGAGCGCGGTGAGCTCGTCGAGCCGGGCGAGGATCGTCCAGTTGTGGTCGGCGCCCTTGGCGAAGCCGAGCCCGGGGTCGAGCACGACGCGGTCGGGGCGCAGCCCGGCGGCGACGAGGGCGTCACGACGGGCCAGCAGCTCTGCGGCGACGTCCTGCACGACGTCACCGTAACGCGCGAGGGAGTCCATGACGGTGCTGTGCCCCCGCCAGTGCATGGCGACGAAGGTGGCCTGCGTCGCGGCGACGGCGGCGGCCATGCCGGGGTCCGCGAGCCCGCCGGAGACGTCGTTGACGACGCTCGCCCCGGCCTCGACCGCCGCGAGCGCCGTCGAGGCGCGCATCGTGTCGACGCTGACGACGGCGCCCGCCGCGGCGAGCGCCTCGACGACCGGCAGCACCCGCCGCTGCTCCTCGTCCTCGGGCACCCGGTCGGCGCCCGGCCGGGTCGACTCGCCGCCGACGTCGAGCAGGTCGGCGCCCTCGGCGAGCAGCGCGAGGCCGTGCGCGACGGCGGCGTCGGCGTCGAGCCAGCGCCCGCCGTCGGAGAAGGAGTCCGGGGTGACGTTGACGACGCCCATGACGAGGCAGCGGTCGGCCGGCAGCACGTGGGCAGCCTACGGGGAGAGGGGCTGCGGGCTCAGCGGCCGGTGACCCTCACCGGCCGAGGATGAGGCTCAGCGCCTCGGCCCGCGTGGCCGGGTCGCGCAGCTGGCCGCGCACGGCCGACGTCATCGTCCGGGCGCCGGGCTTGCGGACCCCGCGCATCGACATGCACAGGTGCTCCGCCTCGACGACGACGATCGCGCCGCGCGGCTGGAGCACGTCGACGAGGGCGTCGGCGACCTGCGTCGTCAGCCGCTCCTGCACCTGCGGCCGGCGGGCGTAGAGGTCGACGAGCCGGGCGAGCTTGCTCAGGCCCGTGATCCTGCCGTCCGCCGCCGGCACGTAGCCGACGTGCGCGACGCCGTGGAAGGGCACGAGGTGGTGCTCGCAGCAGGAGTAGACCTCGATGTCCTTGACGAGGACGAGCTCGTCGTGGCCGAGGTCGAACGTCGTCGACAGCACGTCGGCCGGCTCCTGCCAGAGCCCGGCGAACATCTCGCGGTAGGCCCGGGCGACGCGGGCCGGGGTCTCGCGCAGGCCGTCGCGCTCGGGGTCCTCCCCGATCGCGAGGAGGATCTCGCGGACCGCGGCCTCGACCCGCGGGGCGTCGTACTCCGACCGGCCGGCCGGGCCGAGGCGCCCCGCGGTGTCGACCGCGCTCAGCTCAGGCTCCCCGGCAGCACCTGCGTCTGCGACGAGCCGTTCTGGGACGCCCCGTTCTGGCCGGCGTGGCCGTTGTCGCCGTGCCCGTTGAGCGCGGCGCGCTCGGCGGGGGTGAGCACCGGGGGGATGTCGGAGACCGTGCGGCGCGACGACGACAGCCAGACGGGCCGCTCGGGCCGCATCCGGATGCCGGCGAAGATCTCCGCGAGCTCGTCCTTGTTGAGCGTCTCCCGCTCGAGCAGGGCGATGACGAGCTCGTCGAGGATGCCGCGGTTCTCGACGAGGATCTCCCAGGCCTCGTCGTGCGCGGCCTCGATGAGGCGGCGGACCTCGTCGTCGACGACGCTCGCGACCTCCTCGGAGTAGTCGCGCTCGTGGCCCATGTCGCGGCCGAGGAAGACCTCGCCGCTGCCCTGGCCGAGCTTGATCGCGCCGACCCGCTCGGACATCCCGAACTGGGTGACCATGCGGCGGGCGAGCCCGGTGGCCTTCTCGATGTCGTTGCTCGCACCCGTCGTCGGGTCGTGGAAGACGAGCTCCTCGGCGACCCGCCCGCCGAGGGCGTAGGCGAGCTGGTCGAGCAGCTCGTTGCGGGTCGTCGAGTACTTGTCGTCCTGCGGCATGACCATCGTGTAGCCGAGGGCCCGGCCGCGGGGCAGGATCGTCACCTTGGTCACCGGGTCGGTGTTCCGCAGCGCCGCCGCGACGAGGGCGTGGCCGCCCTCGTGGTAAGCGGTGATCTTGATCTCCTTGGGCGCCATGACGCGCGTGCGCTTCTGCGGTCCGGCGATGACGCGGTCGATCGCCTCGTCGAGCGCCTGGTCGTCGATGACGCGGGCGCCGGCGCGGGCGGTGAGCAGCGCCGCCTCGTTGAGGACGTTCGCCAGGTCGGCGCCGGTGAAGCCGGGGGTGCGGCGGGCGACGGCGAGCAGGTCGACCGTGGGCGCCATCGGCTTGCCCTTGGCGTGCACCTGGAGGATCCGGTGCCGGCCGGTCATGTCCGCGGGCTCGACGGCGATCTGCCGGTCGAAGCGGCCCGGCCGCAGCAGGGCCGGGTCGAGGATGTCCGGACGGTTCGTCGCGGCGATGAGGATGACGTTCGTCTTGACGTCGAAGCCGTCCATCTCGACGAGCATCTGGTTGAGCGTCTGCTCGCGCTCGTCGTGCCCGCCGCCGAGGCCCGCGCCGCGGTGCCGGCCGACGGCGTCGATCTCGTCGACGAAGATGATCGCCGGGGCGTTGGTCTTGGCCTGCTCGAACAGGTCGCGCACCCGGGAGGCGCCGACGCCGACGAACATCTCGACGAAGTCGGAGCCGGAGATGGAGAAGAAGGGGACGCCCGCCTCGCCGGCGACCGCGCGGGCGAGCAGCGTCTTGCCGGTGCCGGGCGGGCCGTAGAGCAGGACGCCCTTGGGGATCTTCGCGCCGACGGCCTGGAACTTCGCCGGCTCGGCGAGGAACTCCTTGATCTCGGTGAGCTCCTCGATCGCCTCGTCGACGCCGGCGACGTCGGCGAAGGTCACGCTCGGCATGTCCTTGCTGACCATCTTGGCCTTGGACTTGCCGAACTGCATGACGCGCGAGCCGCCGCCCTGCATGTTCGACAGCAGCCACCAGAAAAGGCCGAGGATGATGAGCAGCGGGAGGAAGGACCACAGGAGCGTCGACCACCAGGAGGCGGTCGGGACGGCGTCGTCCACGCCGTCCGGCGGCGGGTTGTCCTCGAGCAGGTCGAGGATCTCCTGGCCGCGCGGCGCGATCCAGTAGGCCATGACCCGGTTCGAGCCGTCGACCTCCTCGCCGCTCTTGAGGGTCAGCTCGATGCGCTGGTCGTTGTCGACGACCTTGGCGTTGGCGACCCGGCCCTCGCTGATGAGGGCGAGCGCACGGGAGGTGTCGATCTTGGTGTAGCGGTCGCCGCCGAACAGGCTGACGCCCAGGAGGACGACGACGAGACCGGCGACGATCCAGATCACCGGTCCGCGGGTGATGCGCTTGAAGTCCATCGACGCGGGGCCTGAGCCCGTCCCTCCTGGTCGCAGCGGTGTCTCTCGACGGTACACCGGGTGGGGACGAGACCCCCACCGTGCGGCTCAACGCCCCGGGAGGGGGGACTGTTCCTGCTCAGCCCTCGTAGACGTGCCGGGCGAGGGTCCCGACGACCCGCAGGTTGCGGTACTTCTCGGCGTAGTCCAGGCCGTAGCCGACGACGAACTCGTCCGGGATCTCGAACCCGACGTACTTCAGGTCGAGCTCGACCTTCGCGGCGTCGGGCTTGCGCAGCAGCGCGCAGACCTCGACCGAGGCGGCGCCGCGCGAGGAGAGGTTCGCGATGAGCCAGGACAGCGTGAGCCCGGAGTCGATGATGTCCTCGACGATGAGGACGTGCCGTCCGGTGATGTCCCGGTCGAGGTCCTTGAGGATCCGGACGACGCCGGACGACTTGGTCCCCGAGCCGTAGGACGAGACGGCCATCCACTCGGTGTCGACCTCGCGGTGCAGCGCGCGGGAGAGGTCGGCCATGACCATGATCGCGCCCTTGAGGACCCCGACGAGGAGCAGGTCGCGGCCCTCGTAGTCGGTCTCGATCCGGGCCGCCAGCTCGTCGAGCTTGGCGAGGATCTCGTCCTCGGTGAGCAGGACCCGCTCGAGGTCGCGCCCCATGTCCGTGGCGTCCACGTCACTCCGTCAGCTCGCTGGTGCTCTCTCGAGCCACAGCCTGTCATACCGCCGCCGGGCGACGACACGGCCGGGCAGGTGCGCGGCGCCCTGCCCGCGCCAGGCGACGACGAGCGCGTCGACGGCGAGCGCGTGCCGGCGCGAGAGGTCCCCGGCGGGGCTGCCCGCGCGCCGGGCGGCGAGCAGCAGCGCACGCCGCCGGACCGCG
>JBQGCR010000567.1:0-1624 GCA_052038585.1 Kineosporiaceae bacterium | reverse complement strand
CGGCCGCGAGCGAGCGGACGTCGAGGCCGGCCGAGGCGTCGAAGCGCAGCGTGTCGCCCTCGGCGGCGAGCAGCTCGGCGGGGGACCCGCTCGCGACGACGCGGCCGGCGTCGACGACGACGACCCGGTCGGCGAGCGCCTCGGCCTCGTCCATGAGGTGCGTCGTCACGAGGACGGCGACGCCGTCGGCGCGCAGCCGCCCGACGAGGTCCCAGACGACGCGCCGGGCCTGCGGGTCCAGGCCCGCGCTCGGCTCGTCGTGCACGACGACCTCCGGCCGGCCCACGACCGCCAGGCTCAGGGCGAGCCGCTGGCGCTGGCCGCCCGAGAGCCGCCGGACGGTGGTCCGGGCGTGCGGGGCGAGGCCGAGGGTGTCGAGCAGCGCCGCCGGGTCCAGCGGGCGGGCGTGCAGGGAGGCGACGTGCCGCAGCAGCTCGGCGCAGCGCGCGCCGGTCGGCAGCCCGCCGTCCTGGAGCATGACGCCGACCCGGGGCCGCAGGGCGACGGCGTCCACGACGGGGTCGAGCCCGAGCACCCGGACGGCGCCGCCGTCGGGCCGCCGCAGACCCTCGAGGCACTCCATCGTCGTCGTCTTCCCCGCGCCGTTCGGGCCGAGGACGGCGGTGACGGCGCCGCGGTCCGCGGTGAAGGACAGCCCGTCGACGACGGCGCGGTCGCCGTAGCGCTTGACGAGGCCGTCGACGACGACGGCGGGCGCGTCACGGGGGCCGGCACCGCGGGAGGTCACCCGGGAAGGGTACGAGGCGAGGGGCGCGGTCCGCGCACCCGCTGCTCCGGCCGGGGGGAACCCGTGCACGGCCGGGGACCGGGGGTGAGGGGTACGTCACCCTGGGGATCCCACGCACGGCCAGGACGGGCCCCGGGTTGAGCCGCCGCAGCATTAACGACACAATGGCATGGTGAAATTAGCGCAGACGACCCCCGCCGAGGCGCCCGCCTCGTGCGTGGAGGAGGAGCGCACCCGCGACCGGGTGGCCCGGGAGGTCCTCGAGCACGGCCCGGTGACCGCCGCGCAGGTCAGCCAGGCGCTCCACCTCACGCCGGCGGCCGTCCGCCGCCACCTCGACCAGCTCACCGACGCCGGCCTCGTGACGACCCACGAGGCGCCGGTCCTGCGGCGCGGCCGCGGCCGCCCCGCCCGCCGTTTCGTCCTCACCCCGCGCGGCCACGCGGCCATGTCGACCGAGTACGACGACCTCGCCGCCGCCGCCCTGGAGTTCCTCGCGCAGGTCGCGGGGGAGGAGGCGGTGCGGGCCTTCGCGCAGACCCGCGTCGCCGAGCTCGAGGCCCGCTACTCCCCGGTCGTCGAGGCCGCGGGCGACGCCCCGGGCGACCGGGCGGCCGCCCTGGCGGCCGCGCTCGACGCCGACGGCTACGCGGCGAGCGCCCGGCCCCTGTCGGCGGGCGGTGCGTCGGTCGGGACGCAGCTGTGCCAGGGTCACTGCCCGGTGCAGTCGGTCGCCGCCCGGTTCCCGCAGCTGTGCGAGGCCGAGACGGAGGCGTTCTCGCGCCTGCTCGGCGCGCACGTCCAGCGGCTGGCCACCCTGGCGCACGGCGAGCACGTGTGCACCACCCACGTCCCGAACGGCCCGCACGTCCCGAC
>JBQGCR010000566.1:0-13321 GCA_052038585.1 Kineosporiaceae bacterium | reverse complement strand
ACCCGGCGTCCGTCGTCCTCACTGCGGACGGACCGCACGCCTGCGTGCTCGAGGCCGGGGTCGAGGACCTCACGACGGGCCTGGCCCGGCTCCTCGAGCTGGACCTCGACCTCACCGTGCTCGACCCGCCGGCGCTCGTCGAGCTCGCGGGCCGGTGGGCCGCCCGGCTCGCCCGGGCGGCCCCGTGACCCGCCTCAGTGCGAGGTGTCGACGCGCGGTCCCTTGGGCTGGCCGATCGCGGCGAGCAGGTCGTCGAACCAGGCCTGCTCGGTGTCGAACGGCTTGCCGCCCTTGACCCGCGGGAACTCGCAGGCGCGCAGCTCGTCGCCGGCCTCCTCGTCCTCGCCGACGAGGCCGCTCTCGCCGCGCAGCGCGGCGTCGACGGCGAAGTCGGTGCTGCGCCGGATGAGGTCGAGGTCGGCCTGGTTGGCCGCCGCCGAGCGCGAGTAGTAGCCGCTCTTCTGGACCATGGTCTTCTCGGCACCGAGCAGCCCGGCGAACTGCTTGGCGAACCAGGCGCCGGGGTTGATCGTGTCGAGCTTGACGTGGCCGAAGGCGTCGCGCTGGACCTCCTCGCCGCGCTCGGTGAGCTCGGCGACGATCGTCTCCACGCCCGCCCCCTCGGACAGGAAGATGTTCACGCAGCCGACCTCGTCCATGACGGCCTTGAGCCGCGCGGCCTCCTCGGCGATGTCGAAGCCGAGCTCGGGGACGTACACCGCGTGGACGTCCCAGGTCCTCGCCGTGTTGCCGCCGAAGCCGGAGAACTCCTGCTGCGCGAGCCACGTGCGGTACTCGACGGCCGTCGCGGCGGTCAGCCAGCCGCAGTGCCGGCCCATGACCTCGTGGATGATGAGCATCCGCGGGTTCGACGAGTGCTCGGCGACGATGTTGCGGGCGTAGATCGCGCCCTGCTCCGCGGCGGTCCAGGCGCCGAGGCTCTGCTTCACGGGGACGACGTCGTTGTCGATCGTCTTCGGCAGGCCGACGACCGTGAGCTCGTACCCGTTCTCGTGCAGGTACGCCGCGAGGTCGGCGGCCGTCGTGTTCGTGTCGTCGCCGCCGATCGTGTGCAGGACGTCGACGCCGTCCTTCGTCAGCTGCTCCGCGGCCACGTGCAGCGGGTCCTGGCCCTCGGCGACGAGGCCGCGCCTGACGCAGTCCTTGACGTTGGTCAGCTTGACCCGGCTGTTGCCGATCGGGCTGCCGCCGAAGCGGTGCAGCAGGTGGGCGCTCTCGCGCTGCTCCGGCGTCACCGTGACGTGGCGGCCGGCGAGCAGGCCCGCGTAGCCGTCGAGGTAGCCGATGATCTCGACCTCCGGCGCCACCTGGGTGTAGCGCTCGATGAGCCCGCCGACGGCGGAGGACAGGCACGGGGCCAGCCCGCCGGCGGTGAGGAGGGCGACGCGACGAACGGTCATTCGGTGCTCCAGGGTCGGTGCGGGCCGGGCGGGCCCGTCGGGTACGGACTGCGGACGGACTGCACTGCCTCGTGCGCCCCAACCCTAGTGGCCCGCCGCCGCCGCCCCTGCAGGCCCGTCGTCCCGGCGCGCGTCGCTGATCCGCGGGAACGGGTCGATCGAGAAGACGGCCTCGACCGGCACCCCGAAGAAGGCCGCGATCCGCAGGGCCAGGTGCAGGCTCGGGTTGTACTCGCCCCGCTCCAGGTAGCCGACGGTCTGGTAGTGGACGCCGAGCGCCTCCGCGAAGCGGCGCCGGGTGACGCCCTGCTCGGCGCGCAGCAGGGCGATCCGGTTGTGGACGGCCTCGCTCATCGCTCGCGCCGGCTCATCGCACCCACTGCGCCGCGGCGTCCCGGGCCGCGAGCACCGCCGAGCCGGACTGCCGCCGGGCCGCGCGGCGCAGCACCACGGGGCAGGCGAGCGAGCCGGCGACGGCCCAGGCGAGCAGGACCGCCACGGTGGTGCCGGGACGCCAGGAGCCCCCGAGCTCGGCCGCCGCGGCGGCGTCCGGCAGCAGGGCCGCGCGCATCCCGTGCCCGACCCAGTACGTCGGGAAGGCCTGCGCCACGACCTGCACCCAGCCCCAGAACGCCTGCACCGGCACGAAGATCCCGCTGACCGCCGTGAGCACGAGGACGGGCAGCATGCCCCAGGTGCCCATCTTCTGCAGCGACGGCACGGCCGCGCCGAGCAGCACCCCCAGGGGGAGCGTGGCGGCCAGGCCCAGGACGGTCATGGCGGCGACGAGCAACCAGCCCGTCGGCCCCTGGTGCGACACGTCGAGCAGCAGCAGCGACGGCACGAGGACCATGAGCAGCAGCGGGACCAGGCACAGGCTGTGGTAGACGAGCTGGCCGGTCACGTAGGCCGGCATGCCGTGGGGCAGCGTCCGGTGCCGCAGCAGGGTGCCGTCCTCCTTCTCGGTGGCCAGGGCGAAGCCGGGGCCGACGACGGCCTGGAAGACGACGAAGGCGCCGACGATGCCGGGCAGCGCGACGGCCGGCAGGAGCAGGTCGGTCCCCTCGACGCGGCTGTCCCGGTTGACCCACAGGTAGGCCAGCGTCCCCAGCCCGCACACGACGTAGAAGCCCTGGTCCTGCGGGCTGCGGACGGACAGGACGAACTCGGTCCACCCGCGGCGCACGCCGATCGCGAGCGCGTGCCGCGTGGCGGCGCTCACCGGAGCACCTCGAGCGCGACCCGGTCCGGCGCGTCCGGCGCGTCCGGGGGACCGTGCACCATCGCGAGGTAGGCCTCCTCGAGCGTCGGGCGGCGGACCTCGAGGTCGGTCACGTCGTCCGGGCCTGCGAGCAGCCCGCGGACGAAGGCGACGGGGTCGGCCGTCACGTGGACGCAGCGCTGCCCGCCGGTGCTCCAGCGCACCTCGGCGTGCCCGCCGACCGCGCGGGTCAGGGCCTCGGCGCTGCCGTCGGCGACGATCCGGCCGCCGGCGAGGACGAGGATGCGGTCGGCGACCCGCTCGGCCTCGGCGAGGTCGTGCGTCGTCAGGAGCACCGTCGTGCCGTCGTCGTCGCAGATCCGGTGCACGAGCTCGCGGAACTCGCGCCGCGCGAGCGGGTCCAGCCCTGCGGTGGGCTCGTCGAGGAACAGCACGTCGGGTCGGCCCACGACGCCGACGGCGAGGTCGAGCCGGCGGCGCTGCCCGCCGGACAGGGTGAGGAGCTTGCGGTCCGCCGCCTCGGACAGGCCCACGGTCGCGAGCAGGTCCGCCACGGGCCACGGTCGCGGCGTGGCCGCCGTGGAGTACGGCGCGTAGAACGCGGCGAGGTGCTCCAGGAGCCGTCGCGGCGTCCAGCGGGCGTGGTCGCGCCACGACTGCAGGACGACGCCCACCCGGGCGCGCCAGGCGTCGCCTGCCGTCGCGGGGTCCTCGCCGAGCACCTCGACCCGCCCGGCGGACGGCAGCCGGAACCCCTCGAGGATCTCGACGGTGGTGGTCTTGCCGGCGCCGTTGGGGCCCAGCAGGCAGACGACCTCCCCGCGCCGGACGTCGAGGTCGACCCCCCGCAGGACCTCCTTGGCGCCGTAGGACATCCGCAGGTCCCGCACGCGGACGGCGACGTCGTCTCCCAGCACGGCCGGCCTCCGATCGACGGTAGGGCTTTCGTGCTGGTGATAGTAGGAGTGCTACATCTTGAGCACAACTGCTATGCACGTCGTCGTCGGCGGGCCGACGCGCCGAAGAAGCGGCGGGGCAAACCCTTCTGCGTCGGACGAATCCGTGGTTGTCTGCCCCGTCTCGGGACGAACTTCACAGGAGGACCACAGATGCGCGCACGACGACGTGCAGTGCTCACGACGACGCTGGCGACCGCCGCCGCCCTCGTCGCGACGGCGGGGACGACGGCGGTCGCGGCCGACCGGCCGGACGACCGCCCCGGCCAGGGGGAGGTCCGCTCCACCCAGGGGTTCCGCAAGCACGTGACGCTCGAGGGCGTCATGGAGCACCAGCGAGTCTTCCAGCGGATCGCCGACGCGAACGGCGGCACGCGCGCCGCCGGCTCGCCCGGCTACGTCGCGTCCGCGGACTACGTCGCCCGCAAGGCCCGGCAGGCCGGCCTGGAGGTGTCGACGCAGTCCTTCGAGTTCGTCTACAACGCCGACCGCACGCCGGCCGTCCTGACCCGCACCGCGCCGACGCCGGTCTCGTACACCGACGGCGTCGAGTTCGCCAGCGCCACCTACTCCGGCAACGGCGACGTCACGGCCGACGTCGTCGCCGTCGACCTCGTCCTGCCGCCGCCGGAGGGGCCGGGCAACGCGAACACCTCCGGCTGCGAGCCGGCCGACTTCACCGGCTTCACCGCCGGCGCGGTGGCCCTCGTGCAGCGCGGCACGTGCACGTTCGCCGTCAAGGCGGCCAACGCCGAGGCCGCGGGTGCCGTGGCCGTCGTCATCTTCAACGAGGGCCAGGTGGGCCGCGACGGGCTGCTCTCGCCGACGCTCGGCGAGCCGGGGCTGGTGAGCATCCCGGTCGTCGGCACGAGCTTCGCCGTCGGCGACGCGCTCGCGGCGGGCACGACCGGCGGGCGGACGGGGACCACGGTGCGGGTGCGCGTCGACCGCGTCGAGGAGACGAGGACGACGACGAACGTCTTCGCGCAGACCCGCGGCGGCGACCCCGACCGCGTCGTCGTCGTCGGCGCCCACCTCGACAGCGTGCCCCGCGGCCCCGGCATCAACGACAACGGCAGCGGCTCGGCCGGCATCCTCGAGATCGCCGAGACGCTCGCGAAGCGCGAGGACCCGCGCAACACCGTGCGGTTCGCGTGGTGGGGCGCCGAGGAGTTCGGCCTCCTCGGCTCGCAGGCCTACGTCGAGAGCCTGTCGCAGGCGGAGAAGGACCGGATCGTCCTCAACCTCAACTTCGACATGATCGGCTCGCCGAACTTCGTCCGCTTCGTCTACGACGGGGACAACTCGGCCTTCCCCGTGGGCCCTGGCGCGGCCGACGGCCCGGCGGGCTCCGGCAGGATCGAGCAGGTGTTCCACGACTACTTCCGCGCCGTCGGCCTCGCGTCGTCGGAGACGCCGTTCAGCGGCCGGTCCGACTACGGGCCGTTCATCGCCGAGGGCATCCCGGCCGGCGGCCTGTTCACCGGTGCGGAGGGCCTCAAGACCGAGGCCGAGGCGGCCGTCTACGGCGGCACCGCGGGCCTGGCGTACGACCCGTGCTACCACCTGGCCTGCGACACGATCGCCAACCTCGACCGGCGCGGCCTGGACCAGATGACCGACGCCGCCGCCCACGCGACGCTGACCTTCGCCCGGCAGGACTTCGACCGCCGGCCGCTGGTCGACCCGTCGGTCCCGGTCACGGGGACGACCGCCGGCGGCGAGGGCGGCGGCCTGCACGCCGACCACGACCACGAGGCCGAGCTGCGCTGAGGACCGGCCCACCGCTGGTCACGGCCGGGCCGCCACCTCGCTGCCGAGGTGGTGGTCCGGCCGGGCCATGAGCGCCTCGAGCGTCGCGCGGGACCCGTTGCGGTGCAACGAGTCCAGCGCCGCGGTGTACGCCTCGACGAAGCGCGGCTGGGCGGCGAGGTCGCCGAAGAGGCTCTCCTCGCGGACGAAGGCGAGCGGGTCCCCGCCGGGCGCCACCTGGCTGCGGGCCAGCGGGACGAGGCGCTCGGCGAGCCGGTCGACGACGGGGATCGGCTCGCCCTGCTCGTCGACGCCCTCGGCGTAGCGGGCCCACGAGGCGATGATCGCCGCGGACAGCGCGACCGGTCCGCCGGTGGCGAGGTTGTGCCGCACGACGGGGACGAGCCACTTCGGGATCCGGTCGCTGGACTCGGCGCACAGCCGGGCCACGGTGTCGCGCACCCCCGGGTTGGAGAAGCGCTCGACGAGCTGGCGCTTGTAGCCGTGCAGGTCGATCCCCGGCACCGGCTCCAGGCTCGGGGTCGCCTCCTCGTCCATGTAGGCGAGCAGGAAGCGGGCGAAGAGGTCGTCCTGGCAGACGTCGTGGACGAGCCGGTACCCGGCGAGCCAGCCGAGGTAGCACAGCCCCTGGTGGCTCGCGTTGAGCAGCCGAAGCTTCATGAGCTCGTACGGCTCGACGTCCTCGACGAGCTGCACGCCCGCGTCCTCGAGCGGCGGCCGGTCGCCGAAGCCGTCCTCGAGGACCCACTGCGTGAACGGCTCGCACACGACCGGCCAGGCGTCCTCGACGCCGAACCGTTCGCGGAGGAGCTCGGCGTCCTGCGGCGTCGTCACCGGCGTGATGCGGTCGACCATCGAGTTGGGGAACGCGACGTGCTCGCGCACCCAGTCGCCGAGACCGGTCTCCCCGCGCACCCGGTCGCGCAGGTCGGCGAAGGCGGCGAACGTGCGTCGCGCGACGTCGCCGTTGCCCTGGATGTTGTCGCACGAGACGACGGCGAACGGCGCGAGCCCGCGCGCCCGCCGGCGCACCAGGGCCTCGACGACGAGGCCGAACACCGTGGCGGGCATCGCGTCCGGCGCCGCGTCGGCGAGCACGGCCGGGTCGTCGTCGGCGAACTCGCCCGTCACCGCGTGGATGTTGTACCCGCCCTCGGTGATGGTCAGCGAGACGATCCGCGTCGCCGGGTCGGCCATCCGCTCGACGACGGCCTGCGGGTCGTCGGGCGCGAGGAGGTAGTCGACGAGCGAGCCGACGACGCGCGCCTCGAGGTGGCCGTCCGGGTGCTTGACCACGAGCGTGTACAGGTGGTCCTGGGCGGCGAGCGCCTCCTTCATCCGCCGGTCGCCGGGCAGGACCCCCACCCCGCAGACCCCCCAGTCGCGGGCGCCGCCCGCCTCGAGCAGCCGGTCGACGTACATCGCCTGGTGCGCCCGGTGGAAGCCGCCGACCCCGACGTGGACGATGCCGGCGGTCACCGCCGTCCGGTCGTAGGTCGGGACGCTGACGTCGGGGCCGAGCGCGGTGAGCGTGGCCGCGGAGAGGGCGGGCATGGCGGGTCCTTGTCTCGTTGCGGGAGGGGACGGGGGCGCTCAGCGGCCGGGGTGCACGACGGCCTTGACGGTCGTCGGGTCGCGGCGGGCGGCGGTGAGCGCCTGCTCGACCTCGGCGAGGCCGAAGTGGCCGGTGACGAGCGAGTCGAGGTCGACCCGGCCGGAGGCGACGAGCTCGATCGCGGTCGGCCAGGTGTTGGCGTAGCGGAAGGCACCGGTGAGCCACAGCTCGCGGTCCTGGACCGTCGGCACGGGGATCGGCACCTCGTCGGCGCCCATCCCGATGAGGACGACGCGTCCGGCCCGGGCCACCTGCCGGATCGCCTGGGCCGTCGCGGCGGCGTTCCCGGAGCACTCGAGGAGCACGTCCGGCTCGACGCCCCACTCGTCGAGCGAGCGGTGCGTGACGTCGAGCGGCACCGCGCCGAGGCGCTTGGCGAGCTCGAGCCGGTGGGCGTTGACGTCGCTCACCCAGACCTCGTCGGCCCCGTAGGCGCGGGCCACCTGGGCGCAGACGAGACCGATGGGCCCGGCCCCGGTGACGAGGACGCGCGAGCCGGGGGAGACCTGCGCGCGGCGCGCGGCCCACACCCCGACCGACAGCGGCTCGAGGAGCGCGGACGCCTCGTCGGAGACGCTGTCCGGCACGGCGAAGACGAACGGCTCGGGCAGGACGACGTACTCGCAGAACGCGCCGTCGTAGGGGGGCGTGGCGAAGAACGCGACGTCCGGGCAGAGGTTGTAGCGGCCCGCCAGGCACTGCGGGCAGGAGCGGCAGGGCACCCCGGGCTCGAGGGAGACCCGCTGGCCGGCGACGAGCGAGGTGACCTCGGGGCCCACGGCCTCGACGACCCCGCCGGCCTCGTGGCCGAGCACCATGGGCGACTCGACGACGAACGGGCCGATCCGGCCGTGCTCGTAGTAGTGGACGTCGGACCCGCAGACGCCGACCGCGGTGACGCGGACGAGCACCTCGCCGGGGCCGGGCGCGGGGACGGGACGTTCCTCGAGGGCGACGTCCCCGACGCCGCGCAGCACGCTGGCCCGCATCGTCGGTGTGGTGGTCGTGGCGCGGTCGGACATCAGGGGTTCCTCACTTCACGGCGCCGAGGGAGAGTCCTCGGACGAGCTTGTCCTGGGCGGCGAAGCCGGCGATGAGCACCGGCAGCGACACCAGTGTCGCCGCCGCGCAGAGGCGGGCGAGGAACAGGCCCTCGTTCGTGATGAAGCCGACGAGGAACACCGGCGCGGTGGAGGCGCGGGTCGCGGTCAGGGACAGGGCGAAGAGGAACTCGTTCCAGGAGAAGATGAAGCAGATCAGGCTCGTCGCGGCGAGGCCGGGCAGCGCGATCGGGGCGACGACCCGGGAGAGCACGGTGACGAGGCCGGCGCCGTCGACCTCGGCGGCCTCGAGGATCTCCTTGGGGACCTCGGCGAGGAACGAGCGCATCATCCACACGGCGATCGGCAGGTTCATCGAGGTGTAGAGGACGACGAGCGTCCACACGTTGTCGAGCATGCCGATCTCCTTGACGATCAGGTAGACCGGCAGCAGGGCGGCGATGAGCGGCAGGAACTTCGTCGACAGGAAGAAGAACATGACGTCGGTCCACTTCTCGACCGGCCGGATGGACAGCGCGTAAGCCGCCGGGACCGCGAGGAGCAGCACGATGACCGTCGACAGCACGCTCGCGGTCGCCGAGTTGATGAGGTAGGGGCCGACGTCGCGGGACAGGAGCAGGCGGTACTGGTCGGTCGTCAGCGGGGCGAGCAGGCTCGGCGGGTTCGTCGCGGCGTCGACCTCCTGGTGGAAGGACGTCAGGACCATCCAGAAGACCGGCGCGAAGAACAGCAGGGTGAGCACCCAGGCGGCGGCGGCCCACACCGGGCCGGCCTTGGCCCCGGTGGAGGAGTCGTCGACGCGGCTGCGCCGCAGGCGGATCCGGCCCCGGCGCTCGACGGGGCCGACCGGGTCGACGACGCGGGCGGTGCCGCGGCCCGGGCCGGTGGTGGCGGTGCTCATCGGACGGCCTCCTCGGTGAACAGCGACGAGATGGTGCGCAGCGCGAAGGTCGCGACGACGATGGTGCCGATGACGACGATGACCCCGGCGGCGGCGGCCTCGCCGTACTCGAACTTGCGGAACATCGTCAGGTAGATCTCGTAGGGCAGGTTCGTCGTGGCCGTCCCCGGCCCGCCCTGGGTGATGGTGAAGACGGCGTCGAAGGACTGCACGACGTAGACCGAGCCGAGCAGGATGCCGAGCTCGAGGTACTGGCGCAGGTGCGGCAGCGTGAGGTAGCGGAAGACGGCGAAGCCGCCGGCACCGTCGACCCGGGCCGCCTCGAGGATGTCCCCGGGCTGGGACTGAAGGCCCGCGAGCAGGATGAGCATCATGAACGGCGTCCACTGCCAGACCAGCGAGACGACGACGGCGACCATCGGGTAGCCGGACACCCAGTCGACCGTCGGACCGGTGGCGCCGAACCAGCCGTAGACCCAGTTGAGGATGCCGTTGAGCAGGCCGTAGTTCGGGTTGTAGATCGCGTGCTTCCAGATGAGGGCCGCGGCGACCGGCATGACGAGGAACGGGGCGATGAGCATCGTGCGGGCCAGGCCGCGACCGAAGAACTTGCGGTCGAGCAGGAGGGCCAGCGCCAGCCCGATGAGCACGGAGAGGACGACGACGCTCGCGGTGAGCACCACGGTGTTGAGCAGCGCCGCGCGCATGCGCCGGTCGGTGAAGACGGTGACGTAGTTGCCGAAGCCGGCGAAGCCGCGCTCGTTGGGGCGCAGGACGTTCCACTGCAGGAACGAGATGACGATCGTCACGACGAACGGCAGCTGGGTGACGACGATCGAGAAGACGAGGGCCGGCATCAGCGGGATCCGGCGACGCCAGCGCTGCCGGCTCGTCGGGCCGGGGACGCGGGCCGGGGCGGAGGTCGCCGGTCCGGCGGGCGCGGTCGTCGTGGTCATGGGTTCTCCCGGGTCGACGTTCGGGCGGGGGTGCGGGAGCGGGACCGCCCCGCCGCCGCCGGCTCGCGGCGACGGGGCGGACCTGCCTGGCACGTCGGCCTACTGGCCGGCGTAGTTCTTCGCGACCTCCTCGGCGGCCTTCTGGCCGTTGGCGAGGGCGTCGTCGACCGAGCCGCTGCCCGCGATCGCGGCGCTGATGTCCTGGCTGATCTTCGTCGCGAGGTCCTGGAACTCCGGGATCGCGACGAACTGCACGCCGACGGTCGGGCGGGGCTGCACGCCCGGGTTCGTCGGGTCGGCCTCCTCGATCGACTTCAGGGTGATGTCGCCGAAGGCGGCGGCCGCCTCCTTGTACTCCGGGATCTCGTACGTCGAGGCGCGCTTGCCGGACGGCACCCGCGGCCAGCCGAGCTTCTCGCCGACGAGCTGCTCGTACTCCTTGCTCGAGGCCCACAGCATGAACTTGCTCGCGGCCTCGGAGTTCTTCGTGGTCTTCGGCATGGCCCACGCCCAGGCCCACAGCCAGCCCGAGCTCGCCGTCTCCTTGACCGGGGCGTAGGCGTAGCCCACCTTGCCGGCGACCTTGGAGACGTTGGGGTCCTCGAGCGAGCCGGCCGCCGAGGTCGCGTCGTACCACATGGCGACCTGGCCCTGGCTCATCGCGTTGAGGCACTCGGTGAACCCGGCCTGCGCGGCGCCGGCCTCGCCGTGCGCCTTGACGAGGTCGACGTAGAAGTTCACGGCCGAGGTGAACTCGGGGGAGTTGACCTGCGGGGTCCAGTCCTTGTCGAACCACGTGCCGCCGAAGGTGTTGACGACCGTGGTGAGCGGGGCGAAGATCTCGCCCCAGCCGGGCAGGCCGCGCAGGCAGATGCCCTTCATGCCGGGCTCGGCGCCGTCCATCTGCGCCGCGAGCTGGGCCACCTGGTCCCACGTCGGCCGCTCGGGCATCGTCAGGCCCTTGGCCTCGAAGAGGTCCTTGCGGTACATGAGGAACGAGGACTCGCCGTAGAACGGGACGGCGTAGAGCTTGCCGTCCTCGCCGGACAGCGACTCGACCATCGGCGGCAGGAGGTCGGCCGAGTCGAAGGCGGAGTCGGCGTCGGCGGCCGTGCTCATCTCGTTGAGCCAGCCGTTCTCCGCCCAGATCGGCACCTCGTAGGCGCCGACGGTGACGACGTCGTACTGGCCGGCGCCGGTCGCGACGTCCTGGGTCACCTTGTCCCGCAGCTCGTTCTCGGGAAGGATCGTGAACTTGACGTCGATGCCGGTGTCCTTCGTGAAGGAGTCGGCCGTCAGCTTCTGGATGTCCTCCATCTGCGGGTTGCCCACCATGAGCACGGTGATGGTGTCGCCGCTGCCGTCGGTGCTCCCGCCGCTGGACGAACCACCGCCTCCGGCGCCGGCGCAGCCGGCGAGCACCGTCGAGATGACGGCCGCCGCGACGACGAGCGGCGCCTTGCGGGACCTGGGTCGGGTCACGAGTCTCCTCCTGGGATGACGCGGCGGCGCTGCCGCGCGCGGTGTGCACGCCGCGCGGAGGTCCGTGCGGCGCAGGTCTGTTCGGGACGGATGCCGGGACGAGCCGGCCGGCGTGAGGGAGGGGCGTGGCCCGTGGACAGTCGCGCACTGCTCATCTGAGCGTTGCCGTTCTCACCCGTGCCGGAATTCTTGTGACGGGCTCCCGCCAGGTCAATGGCCCGTGTCACACTTGGCCAAAACTCGCTCACATGAGCAAGGGAGTGCGCGGATGGTCACGGAACAGTTACGAGGCCCGGGGCAGCTCGTCCTCGTCGCGTCGATCGCGCGGCGCTACTACCTCGACGGCCGGTCGAAGATCGAGATCGCGGACGAGTTCGGGCTCAGCCGGTTCAAGGTCGCCCGGCTGCTCGAGCTGGCGCGCTCGTCCGGTCTCGTGCGCATCGAGATCGGGCACACCGGCGAGATCGACGTCGACCTGTCCGCGCGCCTGCAGGAGCGGCACGGCCTGCTCCACGCCGTCGTCGTCGACACCCACGAGGAGCACCCGCTCGCGCTGCGGCGGCAGGTCGGCCGCGCCGCCGCAGACCTGCTCGCCGAGATCGTCACCCCCTCCGACGTGCTCGGGCTCGGCTGGTCCCGCGCGCTGGCCGAGATGGTCACCGCCCTGCGCCGGCTCGCGCCGTGCAAGGTCGTCCAGCTGACCGGGGCGCTGTCCCGCGCCGACGTCGACGACTCCTCCGTCGACCTCGTCCGCGACGTGGCCCGCGTCGGCGGGGGGCCCGCGTACTACTTCTACGCCCCGCTCATCGTCCCCGACGCCCAGACGGCGACGGTGCTCAAGCGTCAGGCGGAGGTCGCCCGCGCGGTCAAGCTCTACCCGTCGGTGACCAAGGCCGTCGTCGCCGTCGGGTCGTGGAACCCCCCGGCGTCGACGATCTACGAGGCCGTGTCCCCCGCCGAGCGCAAGGCGCTCGTCCAGCTCGGCGTGCACGCGGACCTGTCCGGCGTGCTCCTCAACGCCGAGGGCAAGCCGGTCACCGCGCCGCTCGCCTCGCGGATGGTCTGCATGGGCGCCGACACCCTGCGCGCCGTCCCCGAGGTGCTCGCGCTCGCCTACGGCGTGGAGAAGGCCGCGGCGGTCGCGGCGGCGGTGCGCGGCGGCTTCCTGTCCGGCATCGTCTGCGACCGGCGCCTCGCCGAGGCGCTCCTGGCGAGCGCGTGAGCGCGGCCGCGACGCCGCTCGAGGGCGGCACCGCCAACCGGGGCCTCGTCGTCCGGGTCGGCGACACCGTCCGCAAGCCCGCGGGCCCGGCCGCCCGCGGCGTGCGCGCGCTGCTGCGCCACCTCGAGGCGGTCGGCTTCGACGGCGCCCCGCGCCACCTCGGGGTGGACGACGAGGGCCGGGAGGTCCTGTCCTTCGTCGAGGGCGAGGTCGCCCTGCCGCCGTACCCGGCGTGGGCGCTGACCGACGAGAGCCTGGCGAGCGTCGCCCGGCTGCTGCGCCGCTACCACGACGCCGCCGCCGGCTTCGACCACACCCCGTACGCGTGGCCGCTGCGGGTGCCGCGGCCCTGGGGCGGCTCCCTGGTCACCCACAACGACCCCAACCTCGACAACGTCGTGTTCCGCGACGGGCGGGCCGTCGCGCTCATCGACTTCGACCTCGCCGGCCCGGCCCGGCCGGTGTGGGACGTCGCCCTGGCCGCGCGGCTGTGGGTGCCGCTGCGCGACCCGGTCGACGTCCCGGCGGGTCGTCCCGCCGCGGCGGCGCGCCGGCTCGCGCTCTTCGCGGCGTCCTACGGGCTCGGCGCGCAGGAGGCGCGCCCGCTCGTCGCCGCAGCGCTCGCGTCGCACGGGTGGCGCTCCGACTTCATCCGCGCCGGCGGGGGGGTGGGCCGGGCGGGCTACGCGGCGTACTGGACCCCCGGGGCCCA
>JBQGCR010000565.1:0-3168 GCA_052038585.1 Kineosporiaceae bacterium | reverse complement strand
GGAGCGCTACCTGCTGGCGCTCGCCGGCTGGCCGGTCTTCTCGGCCGCGCGCCGCCTCGTCGTCGGCGGCCTCGTCACGTCCCGGCCGCTCGGCAACGACGTGCTGTGGGGCACGGTCGACGACGGCGACCTCCAGCGCGGGCTCGCCGTGCGCACGCGTTGGGAGGGTCCCCGCATCACGGAGGTCTCCGGGGTCTGCCCGGCCTGCCCGGTCCAGCCGTGCGTGCACGCCGTCGCCGTCGCGCTCGAGCACTGGGGCGACGGGGCGACCGTCCGCCCCGCCGACGTCGTCGTCCCGTGGCAGGAGGCCCTCGAGGGCATCGCGTCCGGCGCGCCGGAGCACGACGAGGTCGCCCTGCGCGTGGAGCTGCGGCGCGGGGAACCGCTGCCGGGCCTGCGGCGCGGGGTCGAGGTTCTCGTCCAGCCGCTGCGCCGGGGGGCTCGCGGCTCCTGGGTGCGCACGGGCATCACGTGGGACGGCCTGACGCGCTCGCGGCACGACCGGTGGGGGTACGGCACCGTGGGGCCCGACGACGGCGTGGACGTCGCCGAACCCCTCCGCAGCCTGCTGCGCGAGCTGCGGCGGCTGTGCGCCGACGAGGACGACCTCGGGTACCGGTGGACCGCGCGCCGCAACACCCCGGTCGACCTCGGCACCGCCCTGACCGGCCGGGCATGGGAGATCCTCCGGGAGCTGGCCACGTGCGGCGTGCCGCTGCTGCGCCACCAGCCGAAGAACGCCGCCGTCGTCGTGGACACCGAGCCGGCCGTGGTCGAGGTGCTCGCGGACCGGCCGGGGACGCAGCTGCAGCTCGCCGTGCGGGTGAGCGTCGGGGCGGAGCAGCTCGACGCCGACCACTGCGCCTTCGTCGGCGAGCCGGCTCACGGGCTGGTCTGGTGGTCCGACGACGACCCGACGCTCCACCTCGCTCCGCTGCCCGCGCCCGTCGCCGACGACCTCCTCGCGCTGCACGGCGCACCGCTGCCGATCCCGGCCGAGGACGAGGAGGTCTTCGCCTCGACGTACTACCCGCGGCTGCGCCGCACGCACCGGGTGCGGACCGAGCCGCGGGCCCGGCTCCCCGAGCCGGTGCCGACCCAGCTCGTCGTCGAGGTCGAGCGCCCGGCCGCCAACGCCCTGCACCTGTCGTGGGCGTGGCGCACCGGGCCGGCGGCGCACCGTCGACGGCAACCCGTCCACTCCTTCGTCGGGGTCGACCGCGACGAGGAGCGGCACCGGCAGGGCCTGCTCGCCCAGGTGCGCGAGGCCGTCGCGGCGGTCCCGGCGGCGGCCCCGCTGCTCGACGCCGCCGGCCGCCTCCGGGAGCCGTCGGTGGCCTCGGGCGACGTCATGGTCGCGGTGCTCGAGGACCTGCTGCCACGGCTGGTGCGGGCCGGCGTCCTCGTCGAGACCGACGAGCCCCTGCCCGAGCTGCGCGACCCGGCCGAGCGCCCCCGGGTCGAGTTCGTCAGCCACGAGACGCCCACGTACAACGACTGGTTCGACCTCGCGGTGAGCGTGACCGTGGACGGCGAGAGCATCCCGCTCGCGGACCTCATCGAGGTGCTCGGCCGCGGCCAGCGGGTCTACGTCTCCCGCTTCGGGACGAAGGTGCGCCTCGACGCCCCCGAGCTCGTCCGGCTCGCCGAGCTCATCGCCGAGTCGCAGGAGCTCCACGACGCACCGCTCGCTGCGCTGCGGGTCGGCCGCGCGCAGGCGGGCGTCCTCCTCGACGTCGAGGACGTCGGCCGCCTGTCCGGTCCGGCCGCCGACTGGGCACGGCGGCTGCGCGACCTGCCGCGGGCCGCGCTCGCGCCGCCGCCCGCGGCGCCCGCAGCGCTCTCGGCGACGCTGCGGCCGTACCAGCTGGCCGGCTTCGGCTGGCTCGCCACGCTGTACCGGCTGGGGCTGGGCGGCGTCCTCGCCGACGACATGGGGCTGGGCAAGACGCTGCAGACGCTGGCGCTCGTCTGCCACGCCACCGAGGAGGCCGAGCGGGAGGGCAGGGCCCGGCCGCGCTTCCTCGTCGTCGCGCCGACGAGCGTCGTCCACACGTGGGAGCAGGAGGCGGCCCGGTTCGCGCCCGGCGTGCGCGTCGCCGTCGTCAGCGGCACGCAGGCGAAGCGCCGGACCGCGGTCGCGGACCTCGCGGCGGCCGCGGACGTCGTCGTCACGTCGTACACGCTGCTGCGCCTGGAGGCGGCGCAGTACACGGCGGTCGACTGGGACGGCGTCGTCCTCGACGAGGCGCAGACGGTGAAGAACCGGCGGACGACGACGTACCGGGACGTCGCGTCGTTGCGCGCGCCGTTCAAGCTGGCGATCAGCGGCACGCCCGTCGAGAACGACCTCATGGAGCTGTGGGCGGTCATGACGCTCGTGGCCCCCGGCGTGCTCGGCTCGGCCGGGCGTTTCCGCGAGGCCTACGCGGTACGCATCGAGAAGGACCGCGACCCCGCGACGCTCGAGCGCCTGCGCCGCCGGATCAGGCCGCTCGTGCTGCGGCGCACCAAGTCCCAGGTCGCCGCGGACCTGCCCGACCGGCAGGAGCAGGTGCTCGAGCTGGACCTGTCACCGCAGCACCGCGTGGCCTACGACCGGATCCTCCAGCGCGAGCGGCAGAAGGTGCTCGGGCTCATCCAGGACGAGGAGCACTTCGAGAGCAACCGCTTCGCCGTCTTCCGGTCGCTGACGACGCTGCGCCAGGCCGCGATCAGCCTCGCCCTGCTCGACGAGCAGGACGCCGGCGTGCCGTGCGCCAAGCTCGACGCGCTCGCCGAGATCGTCGCCGACGTCGCCGCGGAGGGCCATCGCGTCCTCGTCTTCAGCCAGTTCACCCGCTTCCTGCGCGCGGCCCGGGAACGGCTGGCGGAGAGCGGGATCGGGTGCGAGTACCTCGACGGCAGCACGACACGGCGCCAGGAGGTCGTCGACCGGTTCCGTGCGGGAAGTGCCCCCGTCTTCCTCATCAGCCTCAAGGCGGGCGGCACGGGGCTGACGCTCACCGAGGCCGACTACTGCATCGTGCTCGACCCCTGGTGGAACCCTGCGGCCGAGGCCCAGGCCGTCGACCGGGCGCACCGGATCGGCCAGACGCGCAAGGTCAACGTCTACCGCTTCGTGTCCCGCGGCACGATCGAGGAGAAGGTCATGGCGCTGAAGAGCCG